>JASFGZ010000109.1:0-10645 GCA_050123495.1 Desulfobacterales bacterium | reverse complement strand
ACCCCACTTTGCGAAAAGCATCGCCATTTTTCAAGAAATCAAGGCCGAGAACGAGTTGGCGATGGCCTACACAGGCTATGGCCGTCTTTACAAAAAGCAAGGCGAAGTCGTGCGGGCTCGGGAGTATCTAACGAAGGCCCTGGAGATCTTCGAACGGCTGGCTACTCCGATTGAGCCAAACAAGGTAAGAGAAGTTTTGGCCGAGTTGCCTGAAGCTTAGGCTATGGAAGACACAATATTGTATATCACCCCCCTTAATTCTATTCTGCAAATTTCTTTGCAGCTCAAAAACCTGTGATATCTCCAAAAACACACAACTATCAATTGATCAAAATTCTTGCGATATTCGTTTCATATCTGTAAAATTGCGAAATTTGCGTTTCTCTCAATGGATCGCAACTTGAAAATCATCCAATTTCACCCCTCCATCACTTCTTTTAAAGGTTATATTCTATAAATTTATCTGTCTGAGATAGTATCGACAAAAGAGTCAAATCATCTTGACAGAAATACTACGATGTGGTAATCGGTAAACGGTATTTTTTCATTTCCCCTGCAATTTGCTTTCTTTCTGAATTTAATCCAACGAGTGGAATGAAATGAGGTCACAATTTAATGAAAGGGGGTAAAAATGGTAAAGGTTATGATTAAAAGACATATAAAAGAGGGTAAGGCGAAAGACGTTTTTGCCCTGCTCAACAAACAACGAGCTAGAGCCATGAATCAGAGGGGTCATCTCAAAGGTGAGACTCTGATGAGCTATAAAAATCCTCAATGCCTACTTGTGATCTCCGCGTGGCAGAGCATGGAAAATTGGTTGGCATGGAAAGAAAATAAAGAGAGAAGAGAAAATGAGGCGAAGTTGGAACAGTTATTGGAAGCTCCGACCGAATATGATGAATACATTTTTGGGACCTACCCTATCTAAAAAATAAAAGTAAGGATCATATGTATATAGACATAGACGTTAATGAGGAATTTGGTAATCCTGAAAAATTCAGTATTATTCTTCCTGCAATGCGTGTAAATGGCGTTGATTTCCAACCTGCGCCTGTTGAATTTTCATGGCGTCCTAGCAAACGATACGTTTACCCTTTTAATTGTTAATAGAGTAACGCTTTCCTAACAATGCTATATGGCCGTACTTCGCACCTCTTATGACAGTGTGCTGAATATTATAACCATCATTGTTTAATCAGATCGACTAATTATAATGCATGAATTGATTGTTGAACTCTACATTTTTCTTAGGAGGTGTTTGTACAAGATATTGGGGCAAAGAGAACTGGAATTAAAATACTGATTCCTCCAACAAATCGGTACTTTTGGCCACAATGAAAAAGTTGTAATATCATATTACGATATCTGCAATTTGGGCAAATTACCGATATTCTCAATAAATTACCACTTGCCATCACACTGGTATGATGGCAAGATACAGTTGGTTTTTAACAACGCCCTACAATTTTTTTAAATATTCTCTAATTTGTTGTTGAAAAAATGGTCATTATAATAGTTGAAGCAGAAAAGGATCTGAAATGAGGGAACAATCATTTGATGATTACTATGAGTATCTTCAGATAAGCCCCAACGCGGATTTGGAGACCATCGAAAGAGTCTACCGTTTATTAGCAAAAAAATATCATACGGACAACAAAGCTACAGGAAATCTTGAAAAATTTGAGCTTTTAACAAGAGCTTATAAGACCTTATCGAATCCAGAAAAGCGTGCAGCCTATGACGCGAATTATGAAGAGGTTAAAAATAATCAATGGAAGGCAATCTCCAAAGCATCCTCTTCTGAAGGATTTGATACGGACGCGCAAATTCGTCGTACAATCTTATCAATTCTATACATAAGGCGCCGGGAGAACCCGTCAAACTCTGGAGTAGGTATTTGGCAATTGGAAAATTTGATGGGATGGCCGGAAAAAACATTGGAATTTCACACTTGGTACCTGAAAGAAAAGAATTGGATTGAGCGAACAGACACTGGTGGATTTGCAATTACAGTCAATGGAGTTGACGAAATTGAAAAAGACAGTTTAATTTTGGGAAAAGATCGTTTGCTAACCGAATTTACTGAATCATCTAAAGATTATGAAAGTATTAAATTTATAGAAGGAGATAGTTTAGAAACACTTGATCAATACGAAAGCGTAATCAGAAACTTAAAAAGAAAAGTTGCGTCTAACTCGAATAATCTTATGGATTGGGTGAGTTTAGCATATTTAAACATCAAGTTGGGACGAAATGATGAAGCAACTGATGCCGCACAGGAAATTCTTAAAATAGATTCAAAATTTTCAATTAATGATTTTTTATCAACTTTGAAATTCAAATACCCGGATAGTGCAGAGAAGATTTCTACTCTATTAAAGAACGCAGGGCTCTCATAAAAGTTTCAGTTAAAAAACTTGATAGTCAAGTAGCCCGGGGCAATTTCACCCCCAGACCCTCACCTGTAGAGATAGCCACCAGTTTTGACGCCGTCTTTATGTTTTCGACACCTCATCGGATGGTTCGCTTGCGCTCGTCTCTCTGATTCACAGCTGATCCCGTCTGGCGGGACCTTTTCCTCAACGCTCACCACCATGGCTTTTGGCCACAGCAGCTTGAGGTGCTTTGAAGCCCGCTCCTGCAAGCTGGCTCCGAGGGGCCTACCCTCATCTTCTGTGCAGCCTCGTGGCGCACTATCTCCAACAAATCAGTACTTTTAAAATCCTGAAAAACCTGCGATATTCGATTTTAATCACAGGTGGCAAAAATTCGAAAAGACGATTGATTGCGTGGTCAATTTCATATATCCGTTTCATATCAGCAAAATTGCGATATTTGGGTTTCTCTCAATGTATCACAGGTTCGGAACTATTTGATTTTCTGCAAGAAAATCTCAACATTATTAAACCTTCACTCACCCACAAGATATCGATTATATATTTGATTTAAACCTCTTATTCCGATATACAATTTTTAACCTATCAAAGCGTTATCTTCAATCAACTCAAACTGTTTTTCATAAAGTATAAGGAGGGCATAAAATGAAATGCCCAAAATGCCAGTTTGAGAATCCTGATGAGATGCAATTTTGTGTGGAATGCGGCAACAAGCTAGATATAAAGTGCCCGAAATGCGGCTTCGGCAACTCCGCATCCTTCAAGTTCTGCGGTAAATGCGGCCAAAACTTAAGCCTTCCCACCGAGCCTTCCCCCAAAAGCCTGTCTTTTGAACAAAAATTGGACAAAATTCAGCGCTATCTCCCAAAGGGTTTGACAGAGAAGATCCTTTCTCAAAGAGACAGAATCGAAGGTGAGCATAAGCAGGTGACGGTAATGTTCTGCGATATGGAGGGATTTACACCGCTTGTAGACGGGCTCGGCCTCGAGGAAGCCTATACTGTCATGGATCAGGTTTACGAAATTCTTATTCACAAGGTGCATGATTATGAGGGCACAGTGAATGAGATGACGGGCGACGGAATAATGGCCCTTTTCGGCGCTCCCATTGCATTGGAGGACGCTTCCCAGCGGGCTATTCGTTCCGCCATGGCGATTCACCGAGAAATGGCAAAATATAGTGAAAGCATCCAACAGGAAAGAGAAGCAATACCGCCACTTAAAATGCGCATCGGTATTCACATCGGACCTGTAGTGGTGGGCACGCTGGGCAACAACCTGAGGGTCGATTTTAAAGCCGTCGGCGATACCGTAAACTTAGCCTCCAGGATGGAAGGACTGGCAGCGCCGGGAACAACCTATGTAACAGAAGAGATCTTCCGGCTTAACGAGGGTCTGTTTATTTTCGAGCCCATTGGTGAAAAGCAGGTCAAGGGTAAAGAAGCGCCGGTTAAGGTATACCAGGTGATCGCATCCAGCACTAGACGGAGCCGGTTCGACGTCAGTGCCGAGAGAGGTCTGGCACCATTTTCGGGAAGACAGCGCGAGATTGAGCTTCTATTGGATGGTTTTGAGTGGGTCAAAGGAGGCCGCGGGCAGGCCTTTTCGATTGTGGCGGAGGCCGGTGTCGGCAAATCAAGGCTATTGTACGAGTTCAGAAAAATCGTAACCAGCCAAAATGTCATGTTCCTGGAGGGAAGATGCCTTTCCTACAGCAGAGGGGTTGCTTACCATATCGTCATAGACTCCTTGAAGGCCAACTTCGATATCCGGGAAAGTGACGGGGATTCCGAAATCAGGAGAAAAGTTAAAAACGGACTGAATATACTCGGTGTCGATGAAGCCTTGACCCTCCCTTATTTCCTGGAGCTTTTTTCGGTTCAAGACAGTATGAGTGACACAATCCAATTGAGTCCTGAAGCCAAGAAAGATAAAATTCTGCAAGCAAACAAGCTCATCACCCTCGCGGGTTCGGAAATCCGCCCCCTTATACTGGTATATGAAGACCTGCATTGGATCGATAAAAGTTCAGAGGATGTATTGAAATACCTTCTAGAATGCATACCCGCGGTAAGGGTCATGTTGATATTTACCTACCGGCCGGAATTTGTGCACACTTGGGGAGGAAAATCATATCACAGCCAGGTTCCTTTAAACAGGCTTTCTAACAGGGAAAGCCTTAGCATAGCAAAACACTTATTAAACACAGAAGTTATCGAAAGGGCTCTGGAGGACTTTATTTTAGAAAAGACCGAAGGCGTTCCTCTGTTCATCGAGGAGCTTATAGAATCTCTTAAAGCTCTAAAGATTATCAGAAAAAAGAACGGCACCTATTATTTAGCGCAAGATACACAGGATATTACAATCCCGTCAACGATTCATGATGTAATCATGGCCAGGGTAGACTCACTGCCTGAAGGTGCCAAGGAAGTGCTGCAAACCGGATCGGCTATTGAAAGGGAATTTAGTTACCAGCTAATAAGCCGTGTGCTTGATCTTCCGGAGCCGGAATTGCTTTCGCATTTGTCAATTCTAAAGGACTCGGAGCTTGTTTACGAAAGAGGCATATATCCTCAATCAACTTATATTTTCAAGCATGCACTAACCCAGGTGGTGGCCTATGACTCATTGCTGGTCAAACGCAAGCAGGAGCTGCACCGGCGCATCGGCCTTGCCATGGAAGAACTCTACTCGGACCGGCTGGCCGAGCAGTACGAGGTCCTGTCCTACCATTTTTCACAAGGAGAGGAGTGGACCAGGGCACTTGAGTATCTGTGTAAGGCGGCGAACAAGGCGGCCCAGACCTTCTCCAACCATGAAGCAGTGGCGCTCTGTGACCAAGCTCTGGAGGCGGCGAAACATCTCGCTGATGCAGTGGCTGTCCAGACATTAATGACAATACACCAGGCCAAGATGAATCTCCATTTCATCCTGAGTGAATTCGAGAAGTCTCGTGCAGAAGGTGAGCTTCTATTGACACTTGCCCGCCGGGTTGGAGATCGGGCTAAAGAGGGCGTCGCCCTGGCTGCTATGGGCAGAGCATCGCATTACGCTCACGATTCTAAGCAGGGGCTTATCGACTGCGCCAAAGCGATAGAGATTGCCGCAGAGACAGGCGCTGAGCTGGTTCTGGCAAGCAGCCATTACACCATTGGCTTGATCCACGCCGTGCACGGCAGGTTCCAGCAGGCCCGGGAGAGTATCAACCAAGTTCTCTCTTTCAGCCCATCAGAGGACATTATTGCCTACCAGTCTTTTGCACTTTATCTATCTGGGCTCATGCATAACTGGGAAGGAGGGTATGACAAAGCAGTGCGCTACCTCTCCGAGAGCGTGCAAATTGTGCGGAAGCACAATCTACCAGGCCCGTTGCTTCAAGGCCTTTGGGGCAAGGGTCTTGCTCTGACGGCCGGAGGTAACTTCGACGAAGCTCGTGTTACCCTGGAAGAGGGCTTGTCGCTTTCCAAAAAGGTGGGCGATGAAATCTGGGGCCATCGCATCCTCAACAGCCTCGGCTGGCTTTACGGAGAATGTGGGGATATGAAGCGTGCTCTCGAACTCAACCGGCAAGCAGCGGAGGGATCTCGTAAGCGGAAAGATCATGAGACAATTGCAAATGCTGAGCTAAATCTTGGCAACATCTTTCTTGCGCAGAAAGACCTTGACCTGGCACAGGAATTTTTTGAGGGAGTCTACCGGCTTGTGAAAGATCCGTCAACAACCGAACGGATGCGGTGGCGCTATTCGATTCGTCTGTTTGCCAGCCTTGGAGAATTCTGGCTGAGTCGGGGTGATCCCGCCAAGGCAGAGGATTTCGTCGAACAATGTTTCGAAAATGCAAACCGTACAAATTCAAAAAAATATCTGGCCCTGGGGTGGCGGCTTAGAGGAGAAATCGCTCATTTAAAAAAACAACCGGACGAAGCTGAGAATGCAATGCGGCAGGCACTGACCATCGCCGAAACAATAGGCAATCCTACCCAGATCTGGAAGACCTACCTCGCATTGGGGCGGCTGCATACTGAAGCAAAGCGAAAAGAAAAGGCCGAGTATTCCTATAAAGCTGCTCGTGGGGTAATAGACAAAATTATGGAAAGCTTGCAGGACCCGGAGCTGCGTACGAGTTTGAAAAATCATCCGCTGATCTATCAAATTTTTGATTTAAGCGTACCTGGGTAGTGAAGCAAAACATTAATTGGCTTGGCAGAGGTAATGATTTTTGGGTTACTACTGATATATCTGAATTACTATATCACCGTTAAAAGTACCGATACCTCCAACATATACAAACTTTCGGAGACCACTGAAACGTTGTGATATCATAGTGTCAATTGAAATTTACTTACCTGCCAATTCTGTAAATTCAAGTTTCGGTTATGGCGCCTTAACAGAAGACAGCCTGCGATGAGCTACTTTCGACCTGAGCGTTTGGCCGGGCTAACGCCGGGGTCTCGAGTCGAAGGCAGCCGAGTCGAAGTCGGAAAACAGATGTCAGATATGGGGATTTGATTCGGATTCCGTCATCTGTCCGTTGTGTTCTGGCCTCTGCCCTCTGAACCTGATCCCTATTGACTTAATGATTGTCGTACATACTTTTTTGCAGAATTTGATTTACAGCAAATGCGCATGCTCATTCAGAAAAAAGGAGAAGCCATATGAACTTGCCGGATAAACTCCATGAGCTCAAAGCCAATTTTGAGAAGCAGGCGCCCAAAGAAGCCCTGGAGATAATGCATAGAGCCACAGATGATCTTCGAAAATCAGGAATTTTAGAACGCGTGTTAAAAGTTGGTGACACCATGCCTGAATTTGAGCTTGAAAATACTGGCGGAGAACTGATTCGATCAAAAGATATTCTCGCCAAAAAGCGAATGGTTCTAAGTTTTTACCGCGGCAGATGGTGACCGTATTGCAATCTGGAGCTGGAAGCTCTCCAAAATTCGATAGAGAAATTCAATTCCGCCGGAGCCGGGTTGATCGCCATCTCCCCGCAGCTTTCGAAACATAGCCGTGCACTGGTCAAAGCAAAAAAACTGACCTTCGAAGTTTTAAGTGACCCTGGAAATTCGGTGGCTCAAAAATTCGGGCTGGTTTATGCCTTACCTGAAGATTTGAGAAAAATTTATTTGCAGTTCGGCATTGATGTCCCCCAACACAATGGAGACAATTCGTGGACATTGCCGCTGGCGTCAAGATTCATCATTGACCGGGGAGGTGTGATACGATACGCAGAGATCGATGTGGATTATACTATTCGGCCAGATCCGGAGCATACGATTAAAGCCCTGAAAGCGATCAAGCAGAACTGATTTCACAATTATAGATATCAATCGGTAGAGATAAGATTAAATTTCTGCTTTTCATATGATAACTAAAAAAATAATCACGAAAACACGAAAGTTTAAAAACACGAAAAACAAATAAAATTTATATAAAGAAACCTTTTTTTCTATTTTTATCTTTCCTTTATTTCGTGCTTTCGTGATAGATTAATTTTTTTGATTTCCTGTTAAATTGAAAATTCCGCTGCGTGCCAACCGGCATGTCCGCGGGGGGTGGGGTAAACTTGAAAATCTATACCGGCACCGGGGATAAAGGCAAAACCAGCTTATTCAGTGGGGAACGCCTATTTAAAGATAACGCCAGAATCGATGCTTATGGAGATATTGATGAGCTTAATTCGATTCTGGGGGCTTTAACGGCCCATTTATCAGATGAAAAAGCGCTCATCGGGGAATTGCGACAAATCCAGTCCGATCTGATGCAAATAAGTGCCTGGCTTGCGACCACCCCGGATTCCGCCCTGATAGAGTCCCTTGCAGAAATTACCACAGAGCAGATTGCCTTTTTAGAAAAGGCCACTGATCGACTCCAAAAAGCGTTACCCGTGCTGAAGGGATTTATCCTGCCGGGAGGGCATATTAGGGCTGCCTGGGCCCATGTGGCCCGAACCGTTTGTCGTAGATCCGAACGCAAAGTGGTAGCGCTGATGAATAACTTACCGGGAGGAAAAGCCGCCGAGCAGTATCGGAAATCGTTGGTATATTTGAATCGGTTGTCGGATTATCTCTTTGTACTTGCCCGTCACTGTAATCATATTCACGGCTTTTCAGATAAACTGTGGAAAAGGTGAGGTAATTTTCAAATTTGAAGACCCGCGCCCAAGCATATACGGCCACCCTGTTGAAGCGAAAATGGCTTTCAAAAAAAACCTTTGAGATCTTTCTGAGCCGGCCCCCCGGGTTCACCTTTAAGCCGGGTCAGCGAATCAGCCTGAGTTTAAACGGACACGAAAGAGATTACTCGATTGTCTCGGCACCGCAGGAATCGGAACTTACCCTCTGTATCCGTATGTTGGCCGGCGGCAAATTGTCCCCTCTTCTCAGCATTACCGATATCGGCACATCTATTCCACTTAAGGGCCCTTGCGGCTATTTTACATACAAACATTCACCCCGTCCGGCGATATTTGTGGCCACCGGCACCGGTGTCGCACCCTTCTGCTCGATGGCCCGATCCGGAGTATCCGGCTTTACAATTTTGCATGGCGTCCGTTTGCTATCGGATCTTTATTACGCCCCCCAGCTTCGGCAAAACGCCCGAAAATATATTCCCTGCCTGACGGAGGAGACACAGAAAATACCCCCCGATACTTTCCAGGGAAATGTCACCGAATATCTTAAACAGCATTTAACTACCGCAACTTATGATTTTTACCTTTGCGGTCACAGCGAGATGATCCGGGATGCCACCCATCTCATCGACGTGCGCTTCCCGGAATCCTTAGTATACACGGAATTATTCTATTGATCTCAATTCTGGCCTCTGGCTGCTGGCTGCCGCAGAGAACTGCTGGTTTTACTCGTTTTATTGGTTTGATTGGTTTAATTCGTTCAATTGGTTCGATTTAAACCAACCAATTCAACCAATAAAACTAATGAAACTAATCTAACAAATTTTTGTGTTGAACCTCTGAACCCTGAACCTTTGAAATATAAAACTTGTGCATTTGACCGTGTAGCGATAGTGTGTGTCTGCGACTAATTTAAAAAAGGAGGCGGTATGAAGTTTGAAGCGATTGAAAGGGAAACGGTTATTCTCGACCCCAACAACAACATGCAGCGCAAAGCGATCCCCAGCGAAATCCGAAGGGACCCTCTCACCGGAAGGACATCGCGCATCTGTCATTTTATGCCCTTAAAATGGGAAAAGCCGGATTTCGACCAACTGGTCGCCGGAACCGAAAAAGTATGTCCGTTTTGTCCGGACAGGGTGATGAAGGTTACCCCCTGTTTTCCCGAAGACATTGTTCCCGAAGGGCGTGTGGTTTTAAACGACAAGGTTCTGTTTCCGAATATCGCCCCCTACGACAGCCTGGGCGCTGTGGCCACCCTGGGCAACCGGCATTATATTCCCATGACCGATTTTGAACCCGAACGCCTGGCCGATGGTTTTCGCCTGGCGATAAAATTTTTCCAACAGGTAGACAAAATAAAACATCCGGAGTCCGTCTATCATCTGGTGAGCTGGAACTATATGCCGGCCTCCGGAAGTACCTTGATTCACCCGCATTACCAAGTCTTTGCTACCGCGTACGCACCCAATCAACTGCGACAAGAACTGCAAGCTGCCGAAAGGTATATGAAAACAAATGGGACCAATTACTGGGATGATCTGGTGAAGGCCGAAAAGGCCGGAAAGGATCGATTTTTGGGAAGAATTGGACGGTCGAATTGGTTGACGGTGTTTGCCCCTTTGGGTGTCGCCGGTGACGTCGTCGCCGTCGTAGATGATATCAGCACTGCGCTGGATCTGTCAGACGATGATCTAACAGACCTCGCCAACGGATTAAACAATCTTATGGCTGCATATGATAAGATGGGAATTTACAATTTTAATATTAGTTTTTTCCCGGGTGCTGCGGGGGATGATTTTGCCCGCTTCCATCTGGTTTTTTCACCACGCACCTACTTTAGCCAGGCGCTGGGGACACCGGATGTCGCGGCATTGCGCAATTTGGGCAATGAAGGGGTGTGCATGGCATTTCCTGAGGATATCAATAAGATGCTGATATCTGAATTTTAACGGCCAATCAGTTTTACCTCATTTATGAGGAAATTATGCTTTCTCCTCGTCTTCTTCAAAATGTTTTTTGATGCGTTTGAAGACGATATCATTCATCTGGCATGATATCTCTCCTTAGGTCAACCAGCGTTTTCTGCGCTTGTAAAATTTGGCATCACGGTAGC
>JASFGZ010000108.1:0-10721 GCA_050123495.1 Desulfobacterales bacterium | reverse complement strand
GCATTGCAACGCCCTGCTTCATCAAACGCGCCGCCACCGGCTCCGAAATCGTATCTGAAAAGGTCGCCAGCACCGCGGCCTTGGTGCCGGTCTGCTTTGCGGCGCGGACAAAACCCCGCTCGGCCCCCCCCCAGGTCGACTGATCACAAAGGTCTTCCCTTGGGTAATCGAGCAAACACAGCGCAACATCGAAATCTTCTGACAGAAGGGCGCTAAAGTTCTTTGCATTCTGTTCCTCGTCATTCCAGTCGAACATCTGGAAATCAAACGGATTGGCAGCCACCATCCGCTCGTGTATCGTCGCACGAAGGCGTTGGGTCACCTTTTCAGACAACGGGGGAATGCTCAGGCCTGGGCCCATGCCATCGGCGAGAAGCGTGAGATCACCCCCCGAGGTGCTCATGGCCGCGATGCGGCCACCTTTCAATGGGCCCAGAACGTGCAACACCTTCAGCGCTTCGATGAGCGCTTCCAGAGAATCGACCCGCGCCACGCCGAGGCGCTCGAACAGCGCACTCACCAGAACGTCGGAACCGGCGAGCGACGCCGTATGGGACACAACCACTTTCTGGGCGACCTCGGAGCGACCGACCTTCATGGCAACGATGGGCTTGCCCAGCTCTCGGGCGACATTGACCGCCTCCTGAAAGGCCTGCGGGTCAGGCATCGTTTCTAAAAAGAGCCCCAGCGCTGTGACCCGATCCTGTCGCGCAAAGGTGTGGATCGCATCATGGAGATCGAACTTCAGCTTGTTTCCCAGGGACACCATGTAGGCGACGGGCAGGCCGCGCCGCTGCATGGTGAGATTGAAACCCACGTTCGACGACATGGTGATGATGGCCACGCCTTCGTCGACCCGTCGACCGCCCTGCTGGTCGGGCCAGAGCATCGCCCCGTTGAGATAGTTGAGGAGCCCGTAGCAATTCGGGCCGATCAGGGGCATGTCACCCGAGGCCGCCAGAAGTCGCTTTTCAAGTTCGGAACCCTCCTCGCCCGCCTCGGTAAAGCCAGTGGCATAGCAGATGGCACCGCCCGCATCCCGCGCAGCGAGATCTCTGACGATGTCGATGGTGAGGTGGCGATTAACACCCACATACGCAGCATCGGGGCTTCCCGGTAGCTCCGCCACCGAGCGGTAAACCGTGCGCCCCAGGATCTCCGTTTTCTTGGGATGGACCGGCCAGATCTCCCCTTTGTATCCCATGCGATCGCTCTGGCGAATCACCTCCTGGGCCTGCGCACCGCCGAAAGCGGCAATGGAACGCGGATTCAAAAGACGTTCAAATGACATGTTTTGCTCTCCCGGCATAAACTTCGCCGTTTATAAACCCCCGGCTCGACTCAGCGCGATAACCCCGACCGACGCCGATGGATGATATTCTCCGCGCCCCGAGGCGATTCGAGGCGCGCTGCGCCACCGAGGGGATGTCGTTAACCAGACCGGTAGAAACACCGGCCCACCAGATGCCCGGCAGCCTCTAAGTCATCAATGTCAACAGCCGCACAGCCCACCTTCAGGAACAAGACCTGGTTTTTTGGAGATACGTATAAGTGATAGGCGCTAGTGTGTCAACAGCAATGTTTATGCACCATGTGGCCAATATGCCGCAGTGTTCAAAAGTATGATAATCGGATCGAAAATACCGTTTGCAGCGGACTGGATGTCTTTACCCCGATGATGATCGATGGATTCGATGGTGTCCCCGCGTCTATGGAATCGGTGATGGATCTGCCGGTTGCGCCGATTCGCATACGGTCGCCGTTTTCCCTTGACCTGCACGGGTATTTTCTCTATTTCTCTTCAAAAGTGAAACGTGTTCTCAAAAAATAGTATACAAACGGTCGGAGGTATTCCACATGAGAATCCAGCGCCTGGAAACCTATAGCCAGAGACACCTCAGCCTTGTCAAGGTCATCACCGATAGCGGAGTCCAGGGGATCGGCCAGATCTCACCCTATGACGCCGATATTTCGGCACTCGTATTCCATCGTCTCGTTGCGCCGGTCGCCCTCGGCAAAAACCCGATGGATCTCGACATGCTGGTTGACCGGGTCATGGTGGAGACTTTCAAGTACCCTGGCAGCTTTGTTTGCCGTGCACTCGCAGGCCTGGACACCGCCATTTTGGACTTGAGGGGTAAGCTGGAGGGCAAAAGCGTCTGTGAGCTATTGGGCGGCGTACCCTGCGCCCTGGCTCCTTATGGCTCGTCGATGAGCCGCGAGATTACCCCGAAGAAAGAGGCTGAGCGCTTGGTCCGTTTGCGCGCCGACCTCGGCTATCGTTCCTTTAAAATTCGGATCGGCAAGGAGAACGGCCATGACGAGGATGAATGGCCGGGCCGCACCGAAGAATTGGTGCCCGCAGTGCGTCGGGCGGTGGGCGATGAGATTGATCTTAAGGTGGATGCCAACAGTTGCTACACCCCGATCAAAGCGATTAAAATATCCAAGCTGCTGGAGGACAATGGCGTTTCTCATTTCGAGGAACCCTGCCCTTATTGGGAGCTGGATTGGACTGCGGAGGTGACCCGCGCAACCAACCTGTCGGTGGCCGGCGGTGAACAGGACTATGACTTGAAACAGTGGGAGCGGATGACCGCCGCGCACGTCATGGACATCGCCCAACCGGATGTCTGTTACATCGGCGGCATCACCCGGGCGATGCGTGCGGCCAAGCTGGCCGAAAAGGCCGGCATGCCCTTCGTCCCCCACTCAGCGAATCTCTCGCTGGTGACCGTATTTACGATGCACCTGTTGGCCGCGACGCCAAACCGGGGGCCGCATTTTGAGTTCTGCATCGAGGAGGAGCCCTGGTTCGAAGGCCTCTACCGTCCAACATTGCAGGTGCGTGACGGGTTGGTCCAGATACCCGAGGGGCCTGGCTGGGGTGTTCAGATCAACCCCGACTGGTTGGCCAAAGCGAAATTGCAGGTGAGCGAGCTGTAAACCGGCGATCGCGCTGTCCGTTTTTTGAATTGATTGCCTTGCCATGCAAACGGTGTATCACACAATGAATGGCGATATTAAATATTGAAGAGGAGAAGATGATGAGACCGCTGGTGGGTGATGTTTCATACGATATTCAGCGGATTTTTGATTTCACCACGGCTGGAATGATTGCGCCCAATCGGATTATTTTCGGATGTGGTGCCATCGATAAAGTCGGGGAAGAGGCTGCCAAGCTGGGGCAGGGAAGAGCCCTGCTGATCAGTGACAAAGTTCTTGAAAATTTGGGCGCATTGGACAGAATCGAGGCGCATCTTAAGAAAAGCGGTTTTGAGGTATTAACATTTGCAAACGTCGAGCCGGAGCCCCATGTAGAGCTGGCCGATACGATTTTTGAAACGTATGCGGAAGAAGGCGCAGGGGTTGTTATCGGTGTTGGCGGTGGCAGTGTCCTGGACATCACCAAGCTCATGGCGATGTCTCTCGCCCACAAAATCCCTCCGCGCCAATATTGCTTAGCCGCGGTAGATCCGGAGCCACACGGGATTCCGCTGATACTGGCACCGACTACATCCGGAACCGGCAGCGAATTGGGCGGCTATAGTGTGATTACGATCGATAATGATAAAAAACCTTTTTACGTCACCTATGCCGATATTGCCATTGTGGATCCGAAATTAACGGTTAGTATGCCGGCGGGTGTTACGGCCTATACGGGAATGGACGCCTTAAGCCACGCCATTGAAGCCATCATGCACAAAGATGCCAATCCTGTTAGCGATATGCTGTGCCTGGGAGGTATTGAACTGGCGGGGGCGAATCTGCAAAGAGCGGTCGCCGATGGAGAGGATTTGGAAGCGCGATACCACATGTCAATGGCGGCTTCACTGGGCTATATGGGAATGAATATGACCGGTGTGGTTTATGCGCATAGTGCCGCCTATGTCATCACCCGGTATACGCCTACCCCCCATGGTCTTGGCTGTGCGCTCGCTCTGCCGTATAGTATGGCTTTCAACATTCCCTGTAGCAGTGCCAGGTTGACACGCATCGCCGCCGCAATGGGTGAGCCGACAGATGCCCTTTCTGAGTTGCAGGCAGCCAAACGGGCAGTGGATTCGATTTATCATCTCTTGGAGAACATCGGGTTGCCGACGACGCTCAAACAATACGGCGGAATTGCCGAAAGTGACCTCACAGCGGCGGCCGAAATGATGATCGAAAAATATCCACGACCCGAAAATCCACGTTCAATGGATCGCAACCAAGCCATACGGTTCTGGCGCAACATGTGGGAGGGCAGCCTCTGGTTCTGATGAAGAAGTGTTAATTGTAGTTGTCGAAGTAAGTATTCTGTCATTTTTATTCAAATAAACGGAAACAGCGAAGCGATTCCATGGGGGGTCGTTGACGCATCGCAACGGTGTAATTTTTTTTATTGGGTTTTCCAAACCGGGTGCTTCGCACCCGGTTCCACCCGCAACGATTGGGGCACTTTGCGCCCCTGTCTTTTACCGCCTATGGCGGTAAAATCCAAGCCACCCGCTTTGCGGGTGGTCGTTGACTCGAAAGCTATTTTTATTAAAAAAAGGGTTGCAAATTTTGTCGCACATGTTGTATATACATCTAAACCTTTAGTCGACTAATCAACTTCTTTTTAAACCGCAGCTAAGGTGTTCCCTTGAAAATCGTTGATGATACCAATCCAATCCCTAAATACCTTCAGATCAGCACCTGGTTGAAAGAGCTTATTGAAACCGGAAGGTACCAAAAAGGTGAAAGACTGCCTTCTGAAATCCAGCTCGCCCAAATATGTGAGGTCAACCGCGCGACCTTAAGGCAGGCGATTAATGAATTAACTGCCATGGGGCTACTGAGAAAAGAGAAGGGGACCGGAACATTTGTGGCCGCGCCCGCACCCGCCGAATTAAGGCAAAAGCTGGAGCACATTTCAAGCACCACGGATTTGATGCAGGACAGCGGCATCACGCAAAGTACCCGGGTTTTAGAAAAACGCGTTGAGCAGGCAGACGATGAAATTGCCAAAGTTTTATTTTTGGGTTCCAACAAAAAAGTAATTCATGTCCAACGGGTACGAATTGGTGACGGCATGCCGTATGTCTTTGAAGAAAGTTACCTGCCCAGCGACATATTCGACGGCATCCAGAATAAAAACCTGATCGGTTCGATGTATAAAATCATGACCGAACACTTTAATGTCTCTCTTGCGCGTTGCAAACAGACCATCAGTGCGGTGAATTTGAATCAAAACATCGCATCGATTTTGGAGCTGCCTGAAAATTCCGCCGGCATTTTTATCGAAAGCCTCACCTTCGATGAAAACAGCATTCCTATCGAACTCCTTTACTCCTATCACAGGGGGGATAAATATAAGCTTGAAATTGAACTGGGGAGATATCACTCAAGTTCAGAGACCTTGAACATCAATGCTGGATAATGGACTCATAATCGTTTATTTTCGGAGGTATGAAAATGGAAGAAAGAAATCTTTTTGAAAGACTGGTAGACATCAGTCCGGGTATGGAAATCTGGTGGGATTCGTCTCCTGTTATTTTCGAAAACTGGTGTAAAAAAATTTTGGAAAAGGCGGACCCCGATGACCGCGACATATTAAAGGCTCAATTCAATCGAATGTATGACAGAGACAATCCGATGCGTCAGCTGTTCAGAGGTGTCACCACCAATCCACCCCTTTCGCTGCAGGCCATTCAGAATGATCCCGCCTACTGGGAAAAGGTGACCAAAGACATTCTGGCTGAGAATCCGGATCTGGATAAAGAGGCGCTTTTCTGGAAGCTTTACAAAACGGTTGTAAAACGCGGCTCGGAGATGTATCTGCCGTTATTTGAAGCCAGCAATTATAAAGAAGGCTTTATTTCAGGACAGGTGGATCCGCGCAGTGTGTTTGATAAGGATGCCATGATCCGTCAGGCCGAAGAAATAGCGGCGATTAACCCCAACGTCATGATTAAAGTTCCCGGTTCCAAGCCGGGCTACGAAATAATTGAGTACCTGACGGCTAAGGGGATTCCCACTAACAACACGCTGACCTTTGTTTTACCCCAGCTGGTGGATTGTGCCAATAGTGTCAAAAGGGGTCTTGAAACTGCCAAAAAAAACGGCGTGGATCTGAGTAAATGGCGTTCGGTTATTACCCACATGGAAGGCAGATTTGGCAACCTCGGTGGCTTAAAAGACTTTGCTGCCGAAAAGGGGATCGAGTTATCCGACGGCGAGGTTCGACTGGCTGAATTGGCGATTTTCAAAAAGGCTTACAGGTATTTGAAAGATAATGATCTGCCGAGCAAGATGCTTTCCTGCTCACTGATCGTCGGCCCGACCGTTGACGGCCAAAACCGCATCTGGCATCTGGAAGAAAAAGCCGGCGCTGATATCGTTGTGACCTGTCCGCCCATCTTTATCGATAAGGTTCTTTTCCTGCCCGGTGTCGAAAAAATCAGTTTTGAAAAAGATCGCATCCTGAAAGATATCCCCCAGGATGTATTGGATAAACTCATGCGGGTTCCCTATTTTGAAAAAGGCTATTCTGCGGATGGATTAACCCGGGATGAATACAACACGCATCCGGCCCTTCAGAAAACCGCTGAGCAGTTTTCCAAAGCAACCGAGGAAATGGTGGCATTTGCAGGCAAATGTCTTGAAGCCTGATTTCAAAGATCACCCGACAGGCGTTTCAAAAGTTGCCAATGAGCGTCTATCCTTTATGAATGGTTCACTTTCAGAAAGGAAATTAAAATGATTGTAGGCGTTTTAAAAGAAATCAAGGCCGAGGAGAATCGCGTGGCGCTGTCTCCAGGGGGAGTTGAGTTCATGCGCCAAAATGGGCATTCGGTTCTCATTGAAAAAAATGCCGGCAGAGCCAGCGGGTTCGGCAACGCCAACTATAAGAACGCCGGCGCTGAGATCGTGGAGAAACCCGCAGAGGTTTTTGACCGTGCCGAAATGATTTTACGTGTCAAGGAACCCCAACCTTCCGAATTTGAACTCATCAAAAAAGGTCAAATTTATTTTGCCTATCTTCATTTGGCGGCATCGGAAGTGGTGACCCGGGCAATGATCGACGCCGGTTCGATCAATTTTGCCTATGAAACCATTCAGAAGGCGGACGGGTCCCTGCCGCTGCTCAAGCCGATGAGCGAGGTGGCCGGACCCATGGCGATTCAACAGGGAGCCAAATACCTGGAGATGGCTCACGGCGGCCACGGGATTTTGTTGGGTGGTGTTCCGGGTGTGGATCCGGGCACCGTGATGATTATCGGGGGTGGTGTTGTGGGAATTAATGCTGCCAAGCTGGCTTGCGGCCTGGGCGCTAAGGTCTACGTTCTGGATATGGACCTGGCTCGCCTGCGCTATCTGAGCGATGTGATGCCCGGCAACTGCATCACCTTGATGTCCAGTCCGGCGGCCATACGTGATGTTTTACCGAAGGCCGATGTGGTGGTGGGAGCGGTGTTGGTTCCGGGCAGCAAAACTCCTTCTCTGGTCAGCCGCGAGATGCTCAAAATGATGAAAAAAGGATCGGTTCTGGTAGATGTTTCCATTGATCAGGGCGGTTGTTTTGAGACCTCCAAAGAAACCACTCATGCCGATCCGACCTATTCGATCGATGGCATTGTTCACTATGCCGTCAGCAATATGCCCGGGGCGTTGCCCAGAACGTCCACATTGGCGCTGAACAACGCCACCCTGCCGTATGCGACCGAGATTGCAAACAAAGGCTGGGAAAACGCTATAAAGGAAAATCTCGCAATTAAACGCGGGGCCAATGTGGTGAGCGGTCATGTGACCTATAAAGGCGTTGCTGAAGCCTTCGGATTTGACCATGTCCAGATCGATAAACTGGTTTAGGATCATTTTTATATTTTGGTTAATTGTATATCGAAAGAATTATCATGTTTTGATTACCCATCAGTGCAAAGGAGCCGTTTATGAATGTAGGCATTTTAAAAGAAATCAAGGCTGAGGAGAACCGCGTGTGTATGACGCCTGCCGGGGTGGAGGTGCTGAGACATAACGGTCATATGGTTTTCGTGGAAAAAAATGCCGGCCGGGGCAGCGGATTTACCAACGGCGCCTATAAGAATGCGGGCGCTGAAATCAGTGACACCCCCGCAGAGATTTTTGAGCGTGCTGAAATGGTGATGCATGTCAAGGAACCCTTGCCGGCCGAATATGATCTCATCCGCAAAGATCAGATCATTTTCACCTATCTGCACCTGGCTGCCGCCGAAGAGCTGACCCGAGTGCTGATCAAAAGTGACTCGATCAACATTGCCTATGAGACCATTCAAAAAACGGACGGTTCCCTGCCGCTGCTGACGCCGATGAGCGAAGTGGCCGGGCGCATGGCGATCCAGCAGGGTGCCAAATATCTGGAAATGGCCCACGGCGGGCATGGTGTTTTATTGGGCGGGGTGCCGGGTGTGGATCCGGGAACAGTGCTGATTATCGGCGGTGGGATAGTGGGTACCAACGCCGCCAAGATGGCCTGCGGTCTGGGCGCCAAGGTGTATATTCTGGACATGAACCTGGAGCGTTTGCGTTACCTGAGCGATGTGATGCCCAGCAACTGCTTTTTACTCATGTCGAAGCCGACCACAGTTCGCAGGCTCATCAAAGAGGCGGATGTCGTCGTGGGTGCCGTGCTGATTCCGGGGGCCAAAGCGCCCAAGCTTTTGACCCGCGAAATGTTGAAAACGATGAAAAAAGGCGCAGTGTTGGTGGATGTGGCCATTGACCAGGGCGGATGCTTTGAGACCTCAAAGGCGACCACCCATGCCGAGCCGATCTACAATGTTGAGGGTGTGGTGCATTATTGTGTGGCCAACATGCCGGGGGCGGTGCCCAAAACATCCACCCTGGCATTGACCAATGCCACCCTGCCGTATGCGGTTGAGATTGCCAATAAAGGCTGGAAAAAAGCCATGCAGGATAATCCTGAGATTAAACTCGGGGCCAACGTGGTCAAAGGCAAAGTAACCTATCAAGGGGTTGCGGAGGCGTTCGGGCTTGAATATACTCCAATCGATAAACTTCTATAACTGGGGCTGAAAGGTTCCGCGTTCAAAGGTTCAGAGGCTAAATGACAGAAGACAGATGACAGATAAAAACCGGAAAGTAGGGCAGCCCTCTGCGGCTGCCAGAAACCAGTGAGGGGCAGCCAACAACCAGCAGCCCGAACCCTGAACGCTGAACCTTTGAACCCTGAACCTAAAATTTATTCGATAAATTTTTTAAAAGGAGATTGTGATGAAAAAAGAATTGAAGGAATGGTTTGTTCCGTGGTTAATGACCGCAAGAGAGTACAATGTAGGTATATTGGATAAGGCAATGGCGAACCCTGGTCATGCCCGTTTGATGCTCAATGAAAACCCCATCCAACCATCGGAAAAGGTCATCGAGGCGGCGGTGGAAGCCCTTCGACACGGCAACTGGTATCCAGACAGTTTTTTGAGGTTGCGAACCAAAATCGGTAAGATGTACGATTTGGGCCCGGACAATGTCACGCTGTGCAACGGATCTTCGGACACCATCGACGCCATGATGCGCGTATTTCTGCAACCGGGAGATGAGTTCATGCTGTCCTCACCGACATTTGAGCTGTTTCCGCCTCGGGCAGAGCTTTGCAATGCAAAGGTCGTTCAAATTCCAGTGAGGGAAGGTGACTTGCAGTACGATGTGGAGGCGATGCTCAATGCCATTAATGAGCGGACGAAGCTGATCCTGATCATCAACCCCAACAACCCCACCGGCGTCTATATCGAAGATGAGGATCTAATTCGATTTTGCGAAACGGGTGTTCCCCTTTGCGTGGATGAAGCCTACCTGGATTACAATCCGGACAAGCCTTCAAAAGCATCTCTGATCAAAAAATATCCTCAGGTGTTTCTGTCGGTTACCTTTTCCAAAGCTTATGGATTTGCCGGTATCCGATTCGGGTTTGTGTTGGGCACCGAAGAGATGATTGCGGCCTTCAACCGGATGTTTCTACCCTGGAATGTGAGCCGGGTGTCTGCGGCGGCTGCCGAAGCCATCATCGACAACCCTGATGAGGTCAAAGCGAAAGTCGAACACAACAACAAGTGGATGGCCGTTTTTACGGAAGAGATAAAGAAACTGGGGCTTAAACCTTATCCGGCCAATGGCAATTACATGCTTATCGACGGCACCATGACCGGCAAAACCACCGAAGAGATCCTCAAAGCTGCTCTTGAAGCTAAAATCTATCTGAAAAAGATCGGTGAAATCCACGGCAAGAGTGGCTATTTTCGGGTCACCCCGGGGCTCGATGAAGAAAATGAGCGCTTTATAAAATTTATCAGAGAATATTTCGGCTAACGATATCGTCAATCAGTTCGATGATTTAACCCATTTCCTTAAATTTAATCTGCGAAATCTGCGGATTCTATTTGCAGTTTAAATGGACTAACTGATTGTTAGGGAACAAAGGAGGTGTGTTTTGAAAGACAGCGCACAGGTAGTGATTATCGGCGGCGGTATTATCGGCTGCAGCACCGCCTATCATCTTGCCAAAATGGGATGGAAGGATGTGGTGCTGATTGAAAAAGGCGAGTTGACCAGCGGCTCCACCTGGCATGCCGCCGGCCTGGTAGGGCAGCTGCGTTCGGATCGCAATCTCACCCGCATGCTGCAATACAGCGTCAGTCTGTACGAACAACTCGAAGAAGAAACCGGGTTGACCACCGGCTGGAAAAAAAGTGGATGTCTGCACC
>JASFGZ010000107.1:0-10796 GCA_050123495.1 Desulfobacterales bacterium | reverse complement strand
ACACCGCGATGGCTCCCGCAATGAAAAAAGCGGGTATGAGACAGGTGAGCACGTGTTCGCGGGCATATTCCTGGAGCATCATAAACGCTTCTACACCGGACCTGCGGATTATGGGGTGACTCCAGGGAATGAAGTAGCTGGCTGAAAAAAGAAACCCGATCCAGATCAGCTTGGTTCGCTCAGTCATTAAAACCCTCAAAAGATTTCAGACGAGTTATTGGCGAAATAAATATATTCCTATATAATTATATATAATCCAAAAAAATTACGGTTTACAAAGTTCTTCACGGTTTAAAAAAGGAACGATTCCCACCAAGTCGGATATTTCAGGGTCATCTTCGAGCCAATGCTTGAGATTGCCCAAAAGACTGGCTGCATAAGGACTGGCTTTACCATCAGCCAGATAATAATTTACCCACAAACCTTCTTTTTTATAGTCTACTAATCCCGCCTCTTCCAATAGTTTAAGGTGTTTGGAAACGCTTGGCTGCGAGATCTGGATTGCGCCCTGTAATTCGCATACACACATTGTTTTTTGTTGAAGCAATTTCAGTATCTTGACACGATTTGGATCAGACAATGCCTTCATGACCTTAATAAAATCTTTCATGGGTCCTCCTTATATTCCAGAAAAGGAATATAACAGGCGCATACGGGGGTGTCAACAAAAATATTTGTATGTGACATTGATGTATGGGGAAACAAAAAAAGCGGAGTAATGATTCTATTTTAGGGGTCAGTTCCTGAGTTCAGGGTTCAGGGTTTTGGATTCATAAACTTCAGGATTTAAATGTCAGGTTTCGGGCTGCGCTGCGCTCCGGCTTTCATCTGTCATCTGTCTTCTGACCTCTGTTTTCTGTTATCTAACCTTTGAACCTTTGCACGTTGAACCTTGAACCAGAAGCCAGATACCAGAAAACTGGCATCTTTATAAAGCAAGTCAAAAAAAGGTGGAACAGTGATTTAAAGTAAGGTGGATGTATAATAACAGTTTGGCCGATTCTCGGCCAAACTTATCTTGTTTCTTTGCGCCGCTGCTCCTCGCTGCGGATTTCGCGGCGCAGCAGTTTGCCGACTTTGGACTTGGGCAGCATGTCTCTGAATTCTATATACTGGGGCACTTTGTAAGACACGAGGCTCTCACGACACCATTTAATCAACTCGTAACCGGTGATTCCTTTAATGTCCTCTTTAAGCACCACATAGGCCTTGATGCGCTCGCCCACTTTTTCATCCGGAACACCGACAACGCAGGCGCCGATCACCGCCGGATGTTCCTGGAGCACCGATTCGATTTCAGAGGCAGATACCCGATAGCCCTTGTGTTTGATGGTATCTACGGTGCGGTCGACAAAATACAGATTGCCGTCTGCATCCATAGACATGATATCGGCGGTGCGGTACCATTTGGTGTCCTCTATGTCGATGAAGGACTCGCTGGTTTCTTCGGGTTTGTTCAAATAATAGGTCACCATATACTCAGAGGAAACCAGCAACTCTCCCGGTTCTCCGGCTTTCACCGATTCAAGGGTTGCCGGATCCACAATTTTTATATTCTTGGTTGCCATGATACGTCCCACACTTTTGGGTGGGTTCTCAACATCAACCGGGCACATGGAAACCCCGCCGCAGGTTTCGGTGGCCCCGTAGCCCTGAAGAATTTTCTTACTGAATTTTTCTTCCCAACGTTTACCGACTTCAACGGGAAGCACATCCCCGGCGCTAAACCAGTATTCGACCGAGCTCAGGTCATACTGATCGAGGCGGTCATGCTCCAAAATCATGCGGTACAGGGTGGGCACACCGATCATGGTTTTGGCCTTGAAGCGCTGTAAGGCATCCAGAGCCGCATCCAGGTTGATTTTGGGTTGCAGAATCAGCGTTCCACCCACTAAAAGGACCGCCAGGCCGCAGGTTTGCCCCAGAATATGAAACAGGGGTGCATTTCCCAAAATCACATTTTTTTCAGGCGGAAACAGGGCGTCACTGATGGTAATTTGTTCCCGCGCTGAAACCAGGAACAGGTTGTGGGTAAAAGGGACGCCTTTGGGGAATTTTGTGGTGCCGCCGGTGTAAAGAATTTCAGCAATGTCATTTCCAGTTGGTTCGATAGCCGGCCGCTTTTGCGGTGACTTGCGGTATTGGGCCAGCAATTTTCGAAAGGAATACGTGTCTTGATCCAAAGCGATTTTACCCCGCGGGATGACATCAAACAGGTATCCAAAAGCGCGTTTCCACCATGGCATTAAATCAGCCATCTTGGTGACGATCACCTTTTTGAGCTGGGTTTCCAACAGCACGCTGGTGACATAGCCAAAATTGGTGTCAGCGCAGACAATGGCCTCGGCACCACTGTCATTGGCGATATACGTGAGATCATGAGGTGTGTATATGGGCGTTATGGGCACGCATATGCCGCCGATTTTTTGAATTCCCAGCCAGGCCACCACCCACTGGATACTGTTGGGAATATAGATGATAATTTTTTGACCCGCTTTTAGCCCCATATCGGTAAGAGCAGCGGCAAAACCACTGGCCATATCCCATACCTCGCGATAGGAAAACCGGGTACCCAAATAGATGACGGCGTCTTTGTCCTTTTGAACTTCGGCGGTATCGGCAAATTCTGAAAAGATGTTATTCGTATGGCTCATTTATTTTATCTGCTTCCGGTTCTTTCAAATTCCAAAATAGGCGGATTTGACTTCGGGATTGTCCATCAATTCGGTGCCGGTGCCTGATAAAGCCAGCATGCCGTTTTCGATCACGTATCCTCTGTCAATAAACGGCAGTATCGGCCGGGCAAATTGTTCAGTGATTAAGATGGTGATGCCCGAATCTTTTTTGAGGTTTTTAATGGCGTCAACCAGCGTGGTCTGCATCATGGGGCTGAGTCCCAGCAGTGGCTCATCCAGTAACAGTAAGGTTGGTTTCAAGATCAGTGCCATGCCAATGGCCAGCATTTGCTGCTCACCACCACTTAAAAAGCCGGCTTTTCTTTTTTTTAGATTTACCAGAACGGGAAAAAGTGAATAAACATAATCCATTCGATCTTTCAATCCTGTTTTTTTAACCTGATGGCCGGCAATCTTTAAATTTTCGATCACATCGCTTTCAGGGAAAATTGGATGCCGCTCTCTGGATAGAACAAGTCCTTTCTTGACGCGATTGAAGGGTTCGGTTTCGGTGATATCTTCATCTTGAAATATGATTTTTCCATAAATCGTAATTCTTTCACCGCCTTTGCGCTGTTCCTTGATTTTCATATCGATGATAAGGCCTGAGATGGTGTTCATCAGGGTGGTTTTGCCGGCGCTATTGGAACCAATGACCGCGACAATTTCACCTTCATTGACTTCCATGCTTAAGTCATTGATGGCAAGTGCATTCTCAAAAAAAACCATCAAATTTTTAACTTCCAGCATTTTTCAAATCCTTTATGTAATAAATTCGAATCTCGAAAATCGAAATCCGAAACAATACCGAATGACCCAAATTCTAAATGATAGGAGATGCTCTTGCGGTTCCTAATTACAGGCCTTCTCAAAAGCGCATCTAACACTCAATAATTGGTTTAAAAGTCTCCTTAAAACGCTCACATACTGAATGTATGCTGCGCTTTTGCGTCAGCTGTTGCCTTGTTATTGAGCAGCGCAATCTATTATTTTTGAAAAAGCTTATTACATAGTTGTTATCTTTGTTTGGAGCATTGAAGAATTCAAATTTAGAATTTGTTTCGAATTTCGAGCTTCGGATTTCGGATTTTAAAGCTAGTGTATATTTTAATGCAGTTTCAGCATAAAAATTTATAAAGACGTAAGAGCCTTATAATCAGGCTTCTGCTCCCAGGTATGCTTTTTTGACGGCATCGCTTTCCATCACTTCGTTTGAATTTCCCTCCGCGATTTTTTCACCGTAATTTAAAACGACGACGCGGTCAGCGATTCTGAAAAGCTCCTTTAAGCGGTGCTCGATCATGATAATGGTTTTTCCCTGTTGACGCAGTTTTTCGATGATGGGAACAATACTGGCGACTTCAGCCAGACTCAATCCTGAAAAGAGCTCATCCAGGATGATCAAATCCGGCTGCAGGGCAATGGCTTTTGCCAGTTCCAGCCGTTTCAGATAGCCCTGGGGCAAGACACTGGCACTTTTGTAAGCCACGAAGGCGTCGCGTTCAAAGCCCACTTCTTCCAGTAGATCCAGTGCGACCGCATTTCGGTCGCCATATTTTCCGCCGATTATTTTCTTGACCCGTGGTGAATACAACGGAATAATCATATTTTTATAAGCCGGGAGCTGATAAAAAGGCTTCACCATCTGGAAAGTCCTGGCAATCCCCAGTCTGACAATTTTATAGGGCGGCCAGCCGGTTATATTTTTGCCCCGATAAAGGACTTCTCCCTCGTTCGGTTTAACAAAACCGGTGATCAGGTTGACCGCCGTGGTTTTTCCAGAACCGTTGGGGCCGATCATTCCCAGAAGTTCACCCTCGGCAATCTCAAAATTCAAATCTGCGATAGCCTGCACACCGCCAAAATTTTTGTAGAGTCCGGATACTTTTAGCAGGGAAGAAGGGTGCATCATTCGACCTCCACCCAGCGTTCAAATTGATGGTATTTGCGCTGAATATAATGAAAAATACCCTCCGGTACGGCGACGGTAAACACGACCAGGAACAGGCCGTAAAAAACGATTCGGAGTCCGCCGAGACCGCGTAATATTTCTGAAAGCGGCACCAGAATAAAGGCACCGAGCATCGATCCGGCCAGCGTTCCGATACCGCCGACCACTGCCGCTGCGATCGGCAGAATGGAATAATCCAGCGCAAATACCGGCATGCCCACAAACATGTAGACATGGGTCATAAATGCGCCGGCAAAAGCGCCAATCGCGCTGGCGATAAATAAAGCCTGAGTTTTAAACCAATAAATATTGATTCCGGCGTTCATGACCGAACGGTCATTATCACTGATTGCTTTCAGCACCAACCCGAAATCTGAATTCATCAGGCGTCTGAATCCGAACAAACAAACCAGTAAGACCACAATGATGAGATATATTTCCACCCATCGGTTCGGAAGGGCACGCAGACCACTGAGTCCCTCGGTGCCTCCAAAAATCCGGGTGGCTTCGATGATTCGGACCAGCATCAGCGGCAGCACAAGGGTAACCATTGAAAAATAAATTCCGCGCAGTCGCAAAACGGGCAGAAGGAACACCGTACAAAGAAACCCCCCAAAAATAGTCGCCAGCGGAATAGTTACATAGGGGGGCCAACCAAAATAGTGGTTCATATTTCCGGCAAGATAGGCACCGGTCCCGAAAAAAAGCGCCTGGCCTAAAGAAACCATACCGCTCTGGGCCAGAATATCCCAGCTGATGGCCAGCAGGGCAAAGACGGATACGGAGAGCAAGACACGCTGCCAATAATGCGTGAGAACGATTGACAGTAATAATAAGCCAACAATGGGCAGCAGCCGTGGGGCGCATAAATAAAACATTTCCCGCCAGGAGGACAGGGCAAATATATCACTGGATCTGACCTTGATCCCCCGATCTATCCGTTCCTTGCGTTTTTTTTCTGAACCGCTTGAATTTAAATCCGAATTCCCCATTCCCAATTACGCCTTCTTTCCCTTATATCCTTTCTTCCAATTCCTTTTGTTCGCCAAACAAGCCGGACGGTCTGATAACCAGTATCAACAGGATGGCAATTAGCGGCACCAGCATCACCCAGTGGCTTTCCAGATATGTTGCGGTAAAGGTTTGCCCGTATCCAATTAAAAAAGAGGCCAACACAAGCCCCCCGGTGGATCCCAACCCGCCAACAATGCACACCGCCAGGGCATTGATCAGCACACTGTATCCCTGCTCCACATTGATGGTACCCAGGGGTAAAATAACAATGGCTGCAACTGCAGCATAAGCCGCGCCAAAGGAAACGCTGAGCATCGCAATTCGGTCGGTATTGATACCCAGACTCAGGGCTGTACGTTCCTCCTGGGCGATTCCCCTGAAACGCAGGCCGGTGCGGGTGTGGTGGGTGAAAAACCAGATAAAGCCGGCCATGGCAACGCCGATTAACACGATGAAAATACGCTGCATATCGATAACCACCTCACCGATCTCAAGACTGGTGTCGATGAAAACCGGCAGAGAATATTCAAAGCCGATAAAACCCATATATTTAAAGAGCTCCAGCAAAGCCAGTCCGATACCGAAGGTGGCGATTACCTCCGATAACACCAACCCCCGAATTCGCAGCAGAACAAATCGATACATCAGAGCGCCGGCAATGGCGGTTACGGCAACCGCTAGCAGAACTGCAAATAAATAAGGCAGGCCGATCGATTCAAAAAAGACCCAGCATACTAATGCACCCATAATATATAGTGCACCGTAAGCAAAATTTGCGATTCCACTGATACCGAAGGTGAGGTTAAACCCCAGGGCAACCAATACCAGTATGATACTGTTTACAAAACCGTAGACTATCGTATGGGCTAACATGGAAAATAATAATTTAGCGTTAGTTTAAATCTTGTGGATTTGCAAAACAATTGGATGCAGCTAGGAGACACCAACGCATGGCTGCAATGGTTATTTAATTGATTCGCGTCTGGTCTGAGTTCAGAAAAACCCGCCCGCCTTACCTGAGATAGCCAAGGCGGGCAGGTAGGATTTGGTATTTTTTGTGTTTTGCTTAGACGTAATTTGAATATTGTTATTTTTTGACCCACGGCGGCAGAACGATTGGACCGTCAGCCAGGCTTTTAGGATATACCATCTTTCTTTTACCATCTTCCGTCCATTGGAAAAAGGCCCCAACAGCAGTTTGTGCTGGATCGCTGCCGTAAACGACCTGATGGCCTTCATCAAACTTGATTCGGCCCATAACCCCCGGCCGGTCTGTCTTTTCAATCTCGGCTACGATGGCATCAGGATCCAGAGAACCTGCCCGTTCAATGGCTTCTTTCAGGATGTAAACCGATTCATAGGACGGTGCCGGACCGTGACCCGACTGAATGCCTTTTCCGTAAGCTTTTTTATACTTATTGTAAAAGTTTAGAGACGGAGCGTATTTTGTTGCGGGTACGTTACCCAGCTCAAAGGTGGCATTCATCAATCCACCGATTTTGCCCTTAAAGGTCTTCCAGGCGACTTCACCGGCCATCGGTGAGATAAATCCGGCGATCAGTCCCGGTACCCTGATGCTTTTCCACTGGTTGACAAGAACACCGCTTTCAGGATTATCAAAGCAGGCAAAAATTACGCCGGCTTTCTTTGCTTTGGCCTTCATCAATGACGAGGAGTAATCGGAAAACCCGGTGGGAAATTGATCATGACCCACCACTTCATAACCTAAAGACGGGTAAACCTTTTTCGCCATAGCTTCGGCGGTACCCCGCGCCCAGGCGACATCCTGGTTCATGACGTAAACCTTATCAAAACCAAAATCCTTTTTCAGCGTCGCCATCGTGCCGCCCAAAAGTTTCGCCCAGTAAATCACATTCATGGAAACCCTGAAGACAAATTTGTATTTTTCAGGATCTTTTTTAATTTTAGCCTCCGTGCCGGGACTCATTGCGATGGTGCCCAGCATCGGCATCTTGTACTTGGCAAAAATATCCATGCCTGCCAGCAAGGCCTCGGAGCGGAAGGGTCCGACCACAATGGCTGTCGGTTTTTTCTCCAAGATAAGCTTTTCCAATCCCAACAAGGCTTCTGGAACCGGGACACCGGCCGCCGCATCGCGTAGATCCGCAGCGACGACCTTGAATGGCCGCTTGGTGCCACCGACATTGACACCGCCTTTGGTGTTAATCTCGCTGACCGCCAATTGAACCGATTTATGGGATTCTTTGCCTTCCAGAAAACCTAATGAAGTGGGAACGCCGATAACGATCGGCTCAGCTGCAAATGCAGTAGGTGCGGGTATCGCCCAGATGAATGCAAAGATCAACACAAAAGTGAATAAGCATATTTTTCGATTCATGGGTTTCCTCCTTTTTAATCAGCTCTTCCCGGAAATACCGGGACGAATCGGGTTAAAGGGTTTATTTGTATCTTTTTTTCGTAGGATAGCGCCGCTCTGAGTCTGCATTCGAATGCGCTTCAGGCGATCTTTTTTCGGGGGATTTGGAAATAAAGCCTGACTATCATTGTCTATGTTACCAAGTGGTAGCTATCTGAACCATTACGGGATGTCAAGGAATTTGTGTTTTGAACGAAGTAATTTGCAGGATTTTTTAAAAGCGACGTGCAATTTCTTTATCGTGCTTTAACCTAATTTTATTAGACGTCTATAGCAGCTTAGATCGAATTGAAAGTTCATTATAATGAACATCATTTTTTATATAATTCGAACCACGTTGGATTTTAAATCAATAAATTTAGACTTTTTTTAAAAAAAATCTTGACATACATTTTTTGAATGGTAAGATGTCAGCAAAAATTGTTCATAATTATGAACGTTTTAAACATGGCAATAAACCTTAGGCCATTGGGGTTTCAGTTTGAGGTTCGAAGGAGTTTAAGAAATGAAGATTAATAAGGTGATGGAAGGTCCCCGGGATGGTGAGATTCGATGCCAGGCGTGTTTTACCCGATTCAGACCGAAGTTGGGTGCCGGACGCGCCAAATGTCCGCATTGTGGCATTGAATGGCGCCTCTCCTGGCCATATCCCAAAACTGCCAGCGTCCGAGGACCCGTATGGGAATCGGTTCCGATACCATCTGATGAAAAAACATTTCTGGGCATCTGGCATGGTTAAGTCATTGAGTATAATAGAGAATAATCGGTTGTGACCCTTTGCACACTGCAACAAAAGTTTTTACAATTGATTTTCAATTTAACCGCTGAAATATTTACTGCATTTCACAATCCAGCCAGAGTTTTGAGCACGGTGCAGCCATACTCAATTTATTTTGGCGTAGAATTTTTGAGTATCCGTGTCATCGGTTTTTACCCGTAAATCCTCCTAAATCCAAGTTTGCGAAGGCATAATTATGGCATTAAACCGCAAAATCGCCTACATCGATCTCGATGCGGAAACAATAAGATTAGAGCAGATCCCGATGGAATGGCGACGGAAATTCATCGGCGGGCGGGGGTTGGATGCCTATCTGCTCTACACGAACACCCCTAAGGGGTGTGATCCGCTTGGCCCTGACAACGTCGTCATTATTAGTGCTGGTATTCTGGGCGGCACGCTGGCGTCGTCAGCGTCAAGGACCCATATTGCGGCCAAATCACCGCTGACAAATCTATTCGGTTCCGCCAGCATGGGCGGATTCTTCGCACCCGAGATGCGCTGGGCCGGCATCGATCACTTTGTTATTCGTGGCAAGGCCAAACGTCCCGTCTACATAAATGCTCATGACGGCGAGATTGAAATCAGAGCTGCAGATTTCGTCTGGGGGAAAGGGGTTTATGATACCCAGGCGATGATCCGCAGGGAGCTGGTTGATGAAGAGACCCAAATTCTCTGCATCGGGCAGGCCGGTGAAAATCTGGTGCGCTATGCGTCGGTGATGACCGGCCGCAAAGATGCCGGAGCGCGTACAGGTATGGGCGCAGTGCTGGGCTCTAAAAATTTAAAGGCCGTTGCGTGTCGTGGAACCATGGAAATAGAGATCAGCAACCCGGAGGAAGCCCTCGAATACAATAAGGAAGCCATCGACCAGGTTATCTCGTCAAAGGCTTCCCAGAGCATGCAGCGCTGGGGCACTAATTTTATATTTGGCATCACCAATACCACCGGGCTGGTCCGCACCCGCAATTTTCAGTACAATCAGCTTCCGAATAGTGAAGATCTCGAAGCCGAAAATCTTGATAAATACGCGATTGGAATGGATGCCTGCTTTGGTTGCCAGGTCCATTGCCGGCACCGCTATGTAATTAAAGAGGGTGAGCATGCGGGCGCTTACGCCCTGGGACCGGATTTTGCCAGCCAGGGTGCTTTTGGCGCCGAAGTGGGGTGCCGCAGCATGCATACCGTTCTGGTGTGCAACCACCTCGTAAATGATTATGGAATTGATACCTTAGAGGTCGGCAGCATGATCGCCTGGGCGATGGAGCTGTATGAGAATGGGATCATCACGGATAAAGACACCCGGGACCTTAAATTGGAATGGGGTAACGATGAGGCGGTTATCGAAATGATCAAACAGATCGCTTTGCGCGAGGGACTTGGAGACATTCTGGCAGACGGCCCCCTGTCGGCGGCACAGCGGCTCGGACCCGATAGTGAGAAATACTTAATCCATGTGAAGGGAATGAGCAATCTGAATACCGATGAGCGCGCGGCCCCGGCTTTGGCGCTGAACATCGCCGTGTCTTCCCGGGGTTCGGATCATTTGCGGGGAATACCGGCCATCGATCTGTATAACCTGCCGATGGAATTGCTGGAAAGGATCTACCGGGGCCCCGACGGCTATGACGGCCCCCTGACCAACAGCTTCTGCGAATACGAGGGCAAGCCGCGCATGGTTATGTGGCAGGAACTGTGTTATATGGCGGTGGAGAGCCTGGGCGTTTGTAAATACCATACGGTGTTTCTGAGTCCCAACCATCCGGCGTTTACAGAGTTTTCCAGGCTGATTCAATTGAATGTCGGTCTCGAATTCAGCGAGATGGATCTCTGGAACTGCGCCAACCGCTGCTATACGATTGAGCGGCTTTTTAATCTGCGCGAAGGCATGACCCGTGCGGATGATATGCTTTCGGATCGCTATTTTGACGAGCCGACCAAGCTGGGCTTGCCGATGGCGCAGGGTAAGCGCATCGACCG
>JASFGZ010000106.1:0-10799 GCA_050123495.1 Desulfobacterales bacterium | reverse complement strand
GAAATATTTCTCAGAGCATGGAATGTAGTCACCTTTGGACGTTTTTTGGTTATGCATACAGCTTGCGCCAGGGCTCTCTGACTTGTTTCATTCATATATTGCGCGCTAGACTTACATACGCACTGCTAGTCGAAAACCAAAATCCGAAGAACCAAAAAAGCAGGGCCAAAATTAGCCCTGCTTTTTTACGCGTTTAGATAACGCTTGGCAGATCTTACCGATATCACAAAATGCCTGCCTAATGTGCTATCCATCCTTACCTTATACCACGTGAACGTTGCTTGCCACATTGCTTGGCGCATCCGATTGCATAATGCATAGGCAAGTCTCCAATATTTTTCAATTTTCCATGATTTTGGATTCATAGCCGAAAAATTCAACCTGAATAAATTTTGTATAGCGTTTGCTAATCTTAACCAGCGCCATGTCCTCTATTGAAGTGTTTAAAGAATAAAAAGGGAGACCGTGGAATATTTTTTGTGATTCCTTGTACTTTCTGTTACCCCATATACGAGGTATTATGGTCGTATGCCCACAGTCTATAACTTATGGATTCGAATGATATCGTGGAGTATTTAAAGGCTTCAAACAGTTGAGGATAGGATAATAATACGTTAACGCTCTCCTAAGGTGCGCTTGGAACAACGCGGAAGATGTCGCCCTTGAGGCGTTTGACGTGTTTTGGCCCCAATTTTGTGACCAACAGATGGTAAGGGCTTAAAGAAAGGGCGGCGTTTCAGATTGCATTGAAACGCCGCCCTGAATGTTGTTAATAGCCTCCGTGAGCGTTCAAAAAATCCGTCAGTTCGTGGCGGGCATGTTTCCTGATCATTCGATTTACAGTTCAGAACACGCACCTGATGCCCTCGAAGACATTTATGCTACGATCAGGCGAGGTCGAAACGGTCAAGGTTCATTAACTTGTTCCACGCCGCTACAAAGTCGTGCACGAACTTCTCCTGGGAGTCCTCACATCCGTAGACTTCCGCCAAGGCTCGGAGTTGAGAGTTCGAACCGAAAATGAGATCGACACGGGTGCCGGTCCACTTGAGTTCGCCGCTCTGGCGATCACGACCTTCGAACAGGTCTCCGTCTTCCGAGGTTGCCTTCCACTCTGTGCGCATATCGAGCAGGTTCACGAAGAAGTCATTGGTGAGCGTCTCTGGTCGCTTGGTGAAGACGCCGTGCTGGGATTGTCCGAAGTTGGCATTTAAGACGCGCATGCCGCCAACGAGAACCGTCATCTCAGGAGCGGTCAGCGTCAGCAGTTGTGCCCGATCGACCAGCATTTCCTCTGCCGAGACGGCGTATTTTTTCTTTTGGTAGTTGCGGAACCCGTCTGCAGACGGTTCGAGTACGTGGAATGACACCACGTCGGTTTGCTCCGGCGACGCATCCGTGCGCCCCGGCGTGAAGGGTACGGTCACATCCTGACCGGCGTTCTTGGCTGCCTGCTCGACTCCCGCGCAACCACCCAGCACGATCAGATCGGCTAGCGAGACCTTTTTGCCGCTGGGCTGCGCGGTATTGAATTCTTTTTGAATTCCTTCGAGGGTATCCAGCACTTTGTCCAGTTGCTCAGGCTGGTTGACTTCCCAATCTTTCTGCGGTGCAAGACGAATGCGCGCCCCGTTCGCTCCGCCGCGCTTGTCGGAGCCGCGGAACGTGGATGCAGACGCCCAGGCGGTCGAGACCAGTTGGGACACAGACAGGCCCGAGGCAAGAATCTTGCCCTTGAGGTCTGCGATGTCCTGCGTGTCGATCAGCTCATGACCAACTGCGGGCACCGGATCCTGCCAGATCAGTTCCTCCTCTGGAACCTCTGGGCCGAGATAGCGCGAGCGCGGGCCCATGTCGCGGTGGGTCAGCTTAAACCATGCCCGTGCGAAGGCGTCCGCAAATTCCTCGGGATTCTCCAGGTAACGCCGTGCGATCGGCTCGTAAATCGGATCCATCTTCAGCGAGAGATCCGCCGTGGTCATCATCGGCCGATGCTTCTTCGACGGGTCATGCGCGTCAACCACCATATCTTCTTCAGCCACGTCCTTGGCCAGCCACTGATTCGCGCCCGCCGGACTCTTGACGAGCTCCCACTCGTATTTGAACAGCACCTTCAGATAGCCCATGTCCCATTTGGTCGGGTTCGGTTTCCAGGCGCCCTCGATGCCGCTGCTGATTGTGTCGCCGGCTTTACCACTGCCGAAGCTGCTATTCCAGCCGAGGCCCTGCTCTTCGATGCTGGCACCCTCGGGCTCGGGACCCACATGGGCCGCATCGCCTGCGCCGTGACACTTACCGAAAGTGTGCCCACCGGCGACGAGCGCGACGGTCTCTTCGTCGTTCATGGCCATGCGCCCGAAGGTCTCTCGAACGTCGCGGCCGGAGGCGACCGGATCCGGGTTGCCGTTCGGGCCTTCCGGGTTCACGTAGATCAGGCCCATCTGCACAGCGGCGAGAGGATTCTCGAGTTCCCGGTCACCGGAGTAGCGCTTGTCACCAAGCCATTCAGTCTCAGTCCCCCAGTAAATGTCCTCTTCCGGCTCCCATATGTCTTCGCGCCCGCCGCCGAAGCCGAAGGTCTTGAATCCCATCGACTCAAGCGCGCAGTTACCGGCGAGAATCAGGAGATCGGCCCAGGAGATTTTCCTGCCATATTTTTGTTTGATCGGCCAGAGCAGCCGGCGCGCCTTGTCGAGATTCACGTTATCGGGCCAGCTGTTGACCGGCGCAAAGCGCTGGTTGCCGGTCCCCCCGCCCCCGCGCCCGTCGCCCATGCGGTAGGTACCTGCGCTGTGCCACGCCATCCGGATGAAGAGCCCACCGTAGTGACCGTAGTCGGCCGGCCACCATTCCTGGGAATCGGTCATCAGCGCATAGAGATCCTCTTTCACAGCCGCAAGGTCGAGTTTTTTGAATTCCTCGGCGTAGTTGAATTCCTCGCCCATGGGGTTGCTCATGGAAGAATGCTGATGAAGAATTTTAAGGTTCAACTGGTTCGGCCACCAGTCTCGGTTTGACGTGCCACCGCCGGCAATTGGGTTGCTAACTCTGCCCGTTACCGGGCACTTGCTTTCATCAGTCATAACGTTACCTCCTTTTGTTATCTGATCTTATGCACCGTGCTGCAATGAATGTAATGCTTCGGTGCCCATTTGGTTAATTAATTTTATCGAATGTATCGATAGGTTGTGGTGACAATGGGAGCGCCGGTCGCTGTGACCAATCTCTTTGATTTGCTCAAGGCAGCCTCCCGTCCGGGTTTGATCTAAAGATGATCTGACACCCAATTTCTGCAAATCTTTGCTTAGTTAAGAGTAGCGAAAATCTTTAAAAAATAATTCATATTAAGTAAGAATGACTGTTGATAATAGAGGAAAAAATTTATGCCTCATGAGACTGGCAGCCACGGCATGTGCCGAAAAAATCAACCCTATGATTTAGAATTTGAAAACCTGTTTCTTTGACAACTTCTTTTGTCAGGTCTTTAAAACTACCCAAATTCGGATCAATTATTTTTTTACACTTTGTGCAAATTACGTGGGGGTGAGGATAAGGCTTATTGCCGTCATACCGATTGCTCCCATCAGGGAATCCAAGTTCTAACACCTCGTTGAGTTGTTTAAGAAGGTTGACCGTCTTGTAAATGGTGGCGATGCTGGTTGTAGGAAATTCAGCCCTGACAGTTTCATAGATCCGTTCAACAGTTGGATGTCCCTCACTAACTGCTAACACTTTTAAAACGGCCAGCCTTTGAGGTGTAAGACGGAAATCGTGTTCCTTCAGCTTCGAAATCATCTGATTTAATCGTTGTTCTATGTTAGCCGAATCAGCTCGCTTTTTCATTGCCCAATACCGAGAAAGATTTTCAATCTATAGATAATGATTATCCATTAATAAACATTCTCCTATTACAAGTCAAGGAATGGGCAGCAGCAATTCAGTAGCAAAATATCCCATGGTGGGGTAGCTGGCCTAAAAGCAACGATCAGCCAACTGATGATATATTGAGATATGCCCAAATATCAATTTTTCATAAATCCTTTTGGTTACAAAACGTATATAAAAACCGCACACTTTTTTCCGTCGTTCGCAAAACGTCCAACTTTATATTACGTCAGCGAATGTAATGAATTTTGGTTTGCCTAATATTAGAGGTTGCGTGCCTTAAGCAAATCCTAATTATTTGCGGCATCTTTTTGCAGGTTTGATCCGCTAATCCGAATTAAAAAGTGGATCCTACAAGATGGTCCCACTTACTATTCTCACACAAAAGAGTTCGAGAGGAGCGACGGCTCCTCTCTTTTTAGAATAGTGATCTACTTTTCTTTCTTGATTCGAGCAATATGCTCTTCAACGGCTTTGGCTTCATCCCGCAGATCCGCCAAAAAGTTTTCTAGATTGGCGATCCTTTGTTTTTTGGTCATGAAGTGCGGCCCTGTACTTCTCAAGTCCATCGGGATCAAGCGAGCAGTGCATAGAGGCGCCATGCCGAGCACCGCGAACCAAACCCGCCTGTCTTAAGATGCGCCGGTGCTGTGAGACGGCCGATTGCGTGACACCGAGCTGGTATGCCAAAGCATTGACGCATAAGAGTCCACCATTGCAAACACCTGTTTGGCACTCGTGTAACAGCTTAACCAACCTTAACCGGGTTGGATCTGACAGGGCTTTGAATATATCATCCAGTTTCTCTGTTTTATCCATAACAAAATATCAGTATATGCTAATATGCTAAATTTATACCGTCTGCCCGTGAACGTCACGAGGGAATCAACCCACAGTTCGTAAATGATCACGTCTTTAAAGATTTTGATAAAATATGGGTGGCGCTGCCCAGATAGAGTTCGGCCGCTTCGCTTTCGGTTTCTGAAAGGGTGGGATGCGGGTGAATGCTAAGTGCCATATCCTCGGCCAAAGCCCCCATTTCAATGGCCAAAACACCTTCGGAAATCAATCCTTCCGTATCGCGACCGACAATTCCCACGCCTACTATACGCCCGGTCTCCGGATCGATAATGATTTTGGTCAGACCTTCCGGCGCGCCCATAGTGGTGGCACGACCAGAAAATTTCCAGGGAAATCGCTGAACCTTGATCGCAATATTTTCCCTGCGGGCCTCTTCTTCGGTTAAGCCGCACCAGGCGATCTGGGGATCGGTATAAACCACGGCCGGAATGGCGCGGACATCAAAGGCGGAGGGCTCGCCGTCAATGACCTCGGCCGCCACCTTGCCCTCACGCGTGGCTTTATGCGCCAGCATCACGCCTCCGGTCACGTCTCCAACCGCAAATATGCGTTCATCTGTGGTGCGCTGCTGGTCATCCACTTTGATGAAGCCCTTTTCGTCAAGTTCCACTTTAGTGTTTTCAAGGCCGATGTCCTGGCAACGAGCTTTGCGGCCGATGGCCACCAGCACGCGATCAAAACGCTGGTCGGTTTTTTCGACGTTACCCTCTAAAATGACATCGACGCCGCTTTCGTCTGCCTTCATCGAAACCACTTTCGTCTGAAGGCTGATGGTTTTAAAAAGCGTATTTAACCTTTGGTGCAACGGCTTGACCAGATCCGCATCAACACCCGCCAGCAGCCGGTCTTCAAGTTCAACCAGACTGACCTGGCTGCCCATGGCGGTATAAAACGTGCCGAGTTCCAAGCCGACATAGCCGCCCCCGATGATGAGCAACGTTTGCGGCACGTCCGCCAGGGCCAATGCACCGGTGGAGCTCATGATACGGCTGCCGGGTTTAAACTCGGTGCCCGGAAACGCAATTGGGTGCGATCCTGTCGCAATGATCGCATGCCGAAATTTGATGCGGCTGATTTCAGCATCATGCAATCGCGCCGTATCTGAACTTTCAAATTGGGCCCGCCCCTGTATTAATTGAACACCGCGCCGGTTGCTTAAACTGACCAGGCCGTTGGCCATGGAATCGATGACGTTTCCCTTCCATTCTCGTAAGGCTTTAAGATCAATGCGAGGCTTCTCAAAGACAATGCCCATGCTTTCGGCGCGCTCTGCGTCATGGATCAGCTCGGATAAGAAAAGAAATGTCTTGGACGGAATACAGCCTTTATACAGGCACACCCCGCCCGGTCTTGGGGCCGGATCCACCATGGTTGCGTCCAGTCCCAGATCGGCTGCTCGAAAGGCAGCCGCATAGCCACCCGGTCCGCTGCCGATGACCAGAACTTCAGTTTCCTGCACCAATTCGCCCATTACCATTGTTTTTTCTCCAAAACGCCATATGCCCAGTACCGATGGCTGGGTTGTTTAAGCTTTAAATTCTCCTTATAAACAAGTGACCTAAAGTTAAAAGTGATCTAAAGTGACTAAAGTCAAGGAATTCTGTCGTTTTAATAAAAGATGGAGCAAAGCGACACCTTAACTTCAGGCACTTCCAACTTTAGTTCACTTTAGTCACTTATATACCTTTAACGAACTATATCATCGTGATGAGCAGCTCGTCCGGATCTTCCAGGACTTGAATTACCAGACTTAAAAATTTAATGGCATCGGCACCATCCAGTACGCGGTGATCGATGCAAAGAACAATCGGCATGATCAAACGCGGCGCAATTTCATGCTCGCCATTGCCCTTATCAACCACCGCCGGCTGCAATCGCCCCCGACCCATTCCCAGGATGGCCACCTCCGGAAAATTAATGATCGGCGCAAAATAGCCTCCGCCCATGGCGCCGGCATTGGTAATGGTAAAAGTGCCGCCCTGCAATTCTTCCCGATCGACTTTTCGAGCGCGCGTGCGCTGAACCAGATCGTTCATTTCAACGGCTAGCTCTTTTATGCTTTTGCGGTCGACATCGCGAACAACCGGTACAATCAAACCGTTGTCGGTGTTCACGGCAACGCCGATATGAAAGTAATTTTTAATGATGATCTCTCCGGCCTGGGCATCAAGGGTGGCGTTAAATTGCGGATAGGTTTTCAGTGCGGTGGCAACCGCTTTTAACGCAAATACCGTCATGGTTAAGCGTCCACCTTGGGCCTCGATTTCCGCCTTGTGTTTTTGGCGAAATGTTTCCAGCTTGGTGATGTCCACCTGATCCTGACTGGTCACGTGTGGAATCTGCGACCAGGCAATAATCATCTGCTTGGACGTTGCCCTCCGAATGGAGCGAAACGGCACCCGCTCTACCGGACCCCACTTTGTAAAATCAGGCAATGCCGGCGACGCTATGGAAACAGCAGGTGCTTCTGCCGGGACAACTTCCCGGGCAACCAGCGCTTGGACCACTTCTTTGCCCGTTGCGGCAAAAGCCCGAACATCATCGGCTGTCACCAGACCACCGGATCCGGTCGGCCTCACCCGACGAAGATCGACTCCCAACTCCCGGGCCAAACGGCGGGTAGCCGGTGAGGCCGGTACAGGTCCTTTTGTTTTCGCGACTTCCGGCAGGGATACCACTTTTTCAGTTTCAGCCGCTTCAGCCGGCATTTCTTCAGGTTTCAGCCCATCAACAACGTCGGCTTCTTCACCGTTGCGAAAGGTCATCATCGCCTCTCCGACCTTTACCATATCTCCCGGTTTGACAAGCACCTCGGAAACCGTACCGCTAAACGGAGACGGAATTTCCACAGCCGCTTTATCGGTTTCCACTTCTAAAATGATGTCGCCTTCTTTTACTGCCTGTCCAACGGACACATGAACGGCAAGCACTTCACCTTCGTGGATGCCTTCACCTAAGTCCGGTAATTTAAACGACCTAGCCATGTTACCTCCAAGCTTTACCAATCGGTTCCTTACACATTATCAGATTTATTTTATCTCAATTGGCTTTGGCAGTATTTAGTGTTCAGGTGTCGGGTGTCAGGATTCGACTTGACTGAAATCGTGGCAGTCTTTTTTCTGCACCCCGTCATCTGTTTGATGACACCTGAAACCTGACACCTGACACCTTATTTAGCCGCCAGTACCTTTCTGGCTGCACGTAATATGCGTTGGGCGCTGGGCAAATAGACTTTCTCCCGGCTAAACAAGGGTATAATGACATCAAAGCCGGCGACCCGCTCAATGGGCGCTTCCAAATGGTAAAATGCTTTTTCCATCAAACGCGAGACAATTTCAGCACCGGGGCCGAAACTACGCGGTGCTTCATGAATCACCACCACCCTGCCGGTCTTTTTAACCGATTGGACCAAAATTTCTTCATCCAGCGGTGAAATTGTCAGTAGATCGATGACCTCAGCATGAATGCCGTCTTTGTCTTTGAGTTCAGCGGCCGCTTCCAGCGTGGGCCGCATCATGGCCCCATAGGAAATCATGGTTACATCGGTGCCTTCCCGGATGAGTTGCGGCTTGCCAATGGGTAGGATCTCTTCCGCCTCGGGCACTTCCTCGCGAAACGCACGATACACCGCTTTGGATTCATAAAAGATCACCGGATCCGGGTCCCGGATAGCGCTGACCAGCAATGCACGGGCATTACGCGGTCCCGAAGGAATCACCATTTTAAGCCCCGGGGTATGGGCCCAGTATGCCTCACGGCTTTCCGAGTGGTGTTCAAGCGCCCGGACGCCACCGCCGTATGGCGTTCGCAAAACCATGGGTACATGAAATCTTCCCTGGGAGCGCCAGCGTAAACGCGCGGCGTGGTTTTCAACCTGATGAAAGTTTTGATAACTAAAACCGGAAAACTGAATTTCACAGACCGGCTTGAGCCCATACACAGCCATGCCGATGGACATGCCCACGATTGCGGATTCTGCCAGCGGTGTATCCAGAACACGTTGATCGCCAAATTGATTGATGAGGCCATCGGTTACCCTGAAAACACCTCCGTCAACCCCGACATCTTCTCCTAGGACGATAACGCTGTCATCTTTTTCCATTTCCTGTTGCAGTGCCAAATTGAGGGCCTGAACCATCGTCATTTTAGCCATGATTGCGCTCTTTTCCGCCCTCGGAAAGCTCCCGGGCCAGGTCCGCTTTTTGTTCCTTTACATACGGTGGCATTTCGGCATAAGCATGTTCAAACATATCCAGGGGATCGCCCAGCGCTTCCATTTGTTTTTCTGCGCCGTCCACAGCTGCCTGAATCTCTTCCATAATTTCGGATTCGACTTCAACCAGTTTCTCTTCGGAAAGCAAGCCCTTATCCGAGAGGTATTTTTGAAACCTTGGTAACGGATCCCGTTTGCTCCACTTTTCAACCTCTTCATCGGTGCGATAGCGTTTGGGATCGTCTGCGGTGGTATGCATCATCAAACGGTAGGTAACGCACTCAATCAATGTGGGTCCGCCACCGCTTCGTGCTCTTTGCACCGCTTCCTGGGCAGCGGCATAGACTGCCAGAATATCATTACCGTCCACCTGAATCCCCGGCATTCCATAAGCCAGCGCTTTTTGGGCCAGCGTTTTTGAACGCGTCTGATTTGAACGGGGCACCGAGATCGCCCATTGATTGTTCTGACACACAAAAATCACCGGGGCCTCAAACACCGCGGCAAAATTTAAGCCTTCATGAAAATCCCCTTCGGACGTTGCGCCATCTCCAAAATACGTCATCGCCACATCATCTTTTTGCCGGTATTTAGCGGCCCAACCCAAGCCAACGGCATGAATAACCTGAGATCCCACGGGAATCGATATGGGCAGATCATTGCGATCTTTAGGGATATCGACGCCCTCACCAAATCCGTTGTTATAGATGATAATGCTTTCAAGGGATCTGCCGCGCCATATATCGGCCGCTGTTTCGCGAAAGGCCGGAACCATCCAATCACTGGGACGTAAGTGTGCAATCGTGCCGAGCTGGGCTGCTTCCTGGCCTTTTATGGGCGCAAATGTTCCGCTACGGCCCTGCCTTTGAAGGTTTAGCAAGCGCTCATCAAACTTGCGCGCTAAAAGCATGGTCCGGTGGAGTTTGAGAAGAACATCTTCGCCCATATTCGGTTCAAGTTTTTTATCCAACTGCCCTTTTTCATTTAAAATCGAAAGGTATTCAACCTTTTCGGAAATTGTTATTTTTTTACGCGGCATCGCGTGACTCCTTTGCAAAAACAATGATAACACCAGAGGTGAAAAATTTTTAGCTTTACTTGCAGCGTTTAGATTAACACGTTTATTATGGTGCGGATTTTGGCTTAGTCAAGAGCCTCGGGTATATCTCATTGTGTTAAAGAAAAGTTTCCCATTTATGTCGTTTAGGAATGCTTTTTCATTACATCTGGTGAGATTTCAAGGAGAGTTGAGAGGTCAATGATATGTAGCTCCGCGCATTGCGCCTCCGGCGCAGGGGGCATCACATTGAATCTAAAGGTGTCAAACGGGGTTCCGCAAGGCGGATCTGTTGTGGAAAATAAATAAAAGCCAGGTAATGTTTCTAATAGCGGTGGGAAAAATTAGAGCCGTATTCCGATCACTAAAATGTTAACCTGAAGCCGGCTGAATCAGGACTCAGCTGAAATTTCTTGCCGGGTCGAATCTTGACCCATTTTTCAGCTGACGCACCCAATGCTTTCAAGTGAAGCAAAATGTCCAGGTAAAAATTACTCTACAATTTCAAGAACTGTGCGCTTGTGCATCTTCGCGGATGCAGCCCCTAAAATGGTACGAATGGATTTGGCAGTGCGCCCCTGTTTACCGATGATTTTTCCTAGATCTTCCTTGGCTACTTTGAGTTCTAATACGGTGGCTTGGCTTCCTTCTAATGCTGTGACCGTAACCTGCTCCGGGTTGTCTACCAAGGCCTCCGCAATACGCTGAATCAGATCTTTCATTTCCATAATCCCCTCCAATGCCTGTTCAACACCAAGACGAAATAAAATTCCTCAGGCCCAA
>JASFGZ010000105.1:0-10801 GCA_050123495.1 Desulfobacterales bacterium | reverse complement strand
AAACTGGATATGCTCGAGGCGGAGGAACCCGAAGATTCGCCCCTGGTCGAGGAGGCCGCTGATATTGATAGTTTTGACAAAACCCTGGAAATAAAGGAGCAGCAAGAATGAAGAGACTTTTTGCATTAGCCATTGCCGTATGCATCCTGATGGCGGGCTGCACCGATACGAAAAACCGCTCCACCGGGGTCTATATGCTATTGGACACCTCCGGCACCTATGCGGTGGAGCTGAAAAAAGCTCAGAAAATTCTGAATTATCTGCTGGGTGTTCTGTCGCCGGGAGATACCTTAGCGGTGGCCCGCATCGATACCGGAAGCTTCAGTGAAAAAGACATCGTCTCAAAGGTCACTTTTGATGAGCGCCCGTCGGTGGCCAACAACCAAAAAAGGGCCTTTATGCAGCAGATCGACACGTTTGTCGGTTCGGTGAAAAGCAGCCCTTACACCGATATTTCCGGCGGCATATTACAGGCTATCGAATATCTAAACGAAGCCGGCTCTGGCAAAAAATACATTCTAATTTTCTCGGATCTTAAAGAAGAACTGGCCAAAGGATACAAACGCGATATTCCCTTTCAGCTGCCGGAATTTAATATCATCGCGCTCAACGTAACCAAGTTGCGCGGTGACAACATCGACCCCAAAGAGTATATGGCCCGCGTGGAAGAATGGCGCGGCAAAGTGGAAAAAGGCGGCGGCGAGTGGGGTATGATCAACGACCTTGAGCGCCTGGATAACATTTTTACCAATTAACCAAATCCAATTCATTTAAAACCTGAAGTGGTTTCAAAACCTCAGATCAGGTTCAAGGGCCCCCGCAAAATGCGGGATTTCACTTCTTGATTGAATACATTCAGGTGTTCAACCCCCGCTTAAAAATCATCTTTCGATTCGATGCGAAATCCCGCTGCATTGAGCGGGGAGATGGGGTTTTGAAACCACTTCTCTTGACATCATTGAACAAGAGTCACTTCCAGTGTCTCCTTTTTTCATGATTAAATCTTGGCGGCCTTCTGCCAAATCCAGGCGATGAATTCAGCTTGTTAGAACCCTGCGCTTAATACCTGAATTTTGCATGAAAATTAATGAGAATATGAAAGCCTCCGACTCGTGCAAAATTCAGGTAATACCTTGACATTCGAAAGGGCCCGGAATTAGAATTAAACCTGTAAAAAATTTCGGCGAAACTCAAAAAACAGTCCATCCTATCAATTAACAGTCCGGCGGCAAACGATGACCAAACCGGCAACACCTGATATGACCCCTGACAAAAACGGGTCAGCCGAGAATACATTTGGCCTGTTGATGCTTCTTGCCGTAATGACTCTGATTATAAACTGTGCGACTGAGCGGCCGATTACCAGACTGACGCCACCCCAGCGTTTCGGCGAAGCCGTATCGGTAGGCTATCTGGCAAATCCGCAAATCAATGAAGCCAGCGGCCTGGCATCATCGCGCCGATACCCTTCGGTCTTGTGGGCAATAAACGACGGCGGTGATGATCCGATGCTTTATGCTGTCGGAACAGATGGCGCGGACCTGGGCACCTTCCGGGTTGACGGCGCACGCAATTATGACTGGGAAGCGCTGGCCTCATTTCAGCTGCAGGATACCGCCTACCTCTTGATTGCAGATGTGGGAGACAACTGGGAACAGCGCAAAACCAGTTCCCTGTATGTGGTCGAAGAACCGTCTCTAACAAAAGCCGATTTAAGCGATGATACGCCGGTCCGCATCGTCTGGCACATTCACTTTACCTATGCGGATGGGCCCCGGGATTGTGAAGCTGTGGCTGTGGATGCGGCCCTGCAGCGTGTTTTACTGCTGAGCAAACGCAGCATGCCGCCGGTGCTCTATGAATTGCCCCTGCAGCCGGTTGATGATGATGTCATCGCTGTTGCGCAACGCGTGACAACGGTTCCGTATTTTAACTGGCCGACGGCAATGGACCTGTCACCCGACGGTCTTTCAGCCTTGGTGTTGACATATAACAGCGTCTATCTTTTTTTTCGCAGGCCGGATGAAGACTGGTTAGATGCATTAAAAAAACAACCGCGGCGTCTGAATTTTACACAATTAAACCAGCAAGAGGCCGCCTGTTTCGGGTTTTACGGAAAATCGGTCTATGTGACCTCCGAAAAACGTCCGGCACCGCTGATACGAATTGATCTGGAATAATCAAATAAAAAGCGCTGAGATGGGTTGAATGAAACCCCAATAGCCTCACGCAAAGACGCCGAGACGCCAGGAATATAAAAATTATTTGGTTAATATTTTTCTTCGTGAGGTCTGCGGCCCGCGCCCGCCATGCGAGCGGGCGAGGCGGGCGGGTTTGCGTGGGATGAAACAGGATAGGAATAGAATCGCCGCATTGGAAATCTTGCCACAAACATCACCGTTTAAACTTCGCAACATCCGCTTATTTATTGCTTTTCGGATTTTCTTTAACTGCCGCTTTTATTATCCGGTGTTTACCATTTTGTTTTTAGACTACGGATTGACCCTGGAGCAGTTCGCTCTGCTCAATGCCGCCTGGGCCGCTACCATTGTGCTGCTGGAGGTGCCGTCCGGGGCGCTGGCCGATACGGTGGGTCGCAAAAATTTGCTGGTTTCCACCGGCGTTTTGATGGTCATTGAAATGATCCTGCTGTGTTTTGCACCCCGGGGCAATCCCGACCTTTTATTTGCCATTTTTCTGGTCAATCGGATTTTAAGCGGCGCTGCCGAAGCATCCGCCAGCGGCGCAGATGAAGCAATTGCTTACGATACGCTCAAGGAAGCGGGCGATATCAAAGACTGGCCTCGGGTACTGGAAAAACAAATGCAGCTTCGATCCGTCGCTTTTATCATCTCCATGAGTCTGGGGGCGGCGGTTTACGATCCCAACCTGATGCAGCGCGTGGCCGGCTGGCTGGGATTCAACGTACACTTCACCCAGGACATTACCCTGCGCATTCCACCCTTCCTCACGTTGCTGATGGCCATCCTGACACTGCTTTCCGTTTTGCTGATGCGAGAAACCGGCCGCCGCAATGATCAAATGAATGCCGGCCGGGATACCACAATTACAGAGGCTTTTAAACTAACCCTTACGGCCGGCAAGTGGATCCTGAAAACGCCGTTTGCCCTGGTGATTATTCTAGCCGGTCTGCAGTTCGACAACTGCATTCGGATGATCATTACTTTAAGGAGTCAGTATTACCGCCTCATTGATCTGCCCGAGGCCATTTTCGGTTTGATCGGCTCGGCACTAGCTGTACTCGGATTGGTTATGCCACGCCTGGCCCGCAGCCTGGTGCAAAAGCATTCACCCGGATTTAACCTGGGAATTATGGCCGGCTTCACTTTTATCGGGCTGACCGGTATGACATTTTTCTGGCCGATTATCGGGTTGATACCGATGATCGTTTTGACCGCTGTCATGTACCTGCAAAATTTTTTTCAAAGCCATTATTTAAACCGCATTACCAGCTCCCACCAGCGGGCCACGGTATTAAGTTTTAAAGGGTTGTCATTTAACCTGGCATACGGGGTAATCGGGGTGTTGTATTCCCTGCTGCTGGCCCGACTTCGGTTTCGGGTCGGTGCAGTGCAGCCCGGTTCGGAGGGCGCTCAATTGGGAGATCTGGTGTTTATCAAATCAATCGCCTGGTTTCCAGGGTATTTTCTGCTGACGATGCTGGCGGTTTTGGTGTTTGCCAGGTGGCGCTTAAAAAATTCAGATGCGCACCAAAAACCTGGATAGGATCCAGGTTTTTATGAATTATTTTTTTGTTGCCTTTTAAATCAAAAAAAATTATTTTAACCAGGACGACTGACACCGATCACAATCCTATAAACACTAAACAAAAAAACAGGATACAGAAAATGGCACAATCCGAAAATGGCCGTGATAAGGATTTTGTATTAAGTAGCGACCACCAGAGCCAGGACATATTGGAATCCCGAGATGATACCCATTACGAGCCCGGCAGCGGCGCTTCAGGCGAAGGTGCTTTTAAACACATCTACATAGCGATCGGTGGTTTTTTGATTCTGATTGTTCTTTGCGTCGTGCTGATTGCCAGGACATATAGCCTTGCTGAAAAGGCCCAGTTGCTGGCACTGGAATCCAGGCTCGAACAATTGGAGGGTCGCCTGGGGTCATTGGAAGGCGAAGGTGCGTTATCCCAAACCGGCGGTTCGGGAAACCCGCTGATCTTGCTGACTGAGCGGCTGGACCAGCTAGAAGCCAACATGACGGCTCGAATGAATAGCATGCTAAAAGAGCTCAATTCGCCGCCACTCAGTCCTGCTTCAAAAGCCGTCCAGAAGACCGAAGCCGCAGAAACCACCCCGGCGGTTAAAAAAGAGCTCCCGGATAAAACTCACACCGTCAAGCAGGGCGACACGCTCTATCGCATCAGCCGCCGCTATAATCTTTCCGTTGAGCAATTAAGACAATATAACAAACTGGATCCAAAAGCATCTATTTATCCCGGGCAGAAATTAAAGATCACCCCACCCAAATAGAGACCATCCACCCTGTCCCTATCCACTGATGGCAAACTGCCGGCAGTATACTGGCTGCATTTCCTGAGCATAGCCCGGGAGCGATAAATTCATTTTTGGGACCGCTGCGGATTTTTTCTCAAGTTCACCCGCCAGTACGCCGATAACAACCCCAGGGAATTGTACGTAAAGACAGAAATTTTGTAATCCATTGAAATAAGACACCGGATGTGCCAGTGACTGATCGCAACCCATCAGAACATAGCAAACGGAAAATCGTCGACCGGCTGATCGAGTTTTTCCTTACCCCCTTTTACCGCCTGAATATCTCCAGGAAGCTCATGCTGGGATTCAGTGTGTTGCTGCTCCTGCTGGTGGCTATCTCCGTATTTGCGATGTATAATCTAAACCGGCTCAATGAAATTAACAGTGGTATTCTGGAGACCGATCTGCCGATCATCAATATCTCGAGCAAAATAGTTGATGTCATCCTGGCCCAGGAACGTTATTTACAGCGCTACCTTATTTTAAAGAGCCCCGATGATTTAAACGAGTTCTGGAATAAGCAAAAAGAATTTAATCGGTTGACCGAGCAGTTACGCGCCTTACCCGGTCATAAGGCCTATCCCGTCGATCAAATCGCCAGGCTTCAGACGGAATATAAATATATCCTTCAAGAAGCCATCGGATGGATCGAGGATCCTGACTCTCCGATATCAAAAGCATTTGAAAAAAATATCAAACTCCAGCAAGAAAAAATCAATGCCGTTATCGCAGTAATGGAAATCCGTGCAAAGCGGCTGCAAAATCAAAAAACTGCCACGACAGCGACCATCGGCCGGATCGCCTTCAAAACCGCGACGATTTTATGCGGCCTGGGCCTGCTGTTCTCGCTGATAGCGGCTTTTGTCATCACCCATAACATTGCCGGGGCTATAAAAAAATTAAAGCACGCCACCGGCATGATCTCGGATGGCAAATTTGATCATCGACCCAACATCCGCAACAGGGATGAACTGGGTGATCTGGCGCGGTCATTTGTCACCATGGCCCAACGGCTAAAGCAGCTCGAGGAAATGTATCTGGATGCGAGCCCCCTGACGCGATTGCCCGGTGGAGTCGCCATTGAAAACGTACTGAGTAAACGAATCGCGGCCGGAGCATCCATTGCCTTCTGCCTGATGGATATCGACAATTTTAAAGCCTACAATGACCACTACGGATATGCCAAAGGCAACGATATCATCCAGGCCACTGCCGCCATTATCAGCGAAGCGGTTGCCAAATATGGCAGTGAAGATGATTTTATCGGACACATCGGCGGGGATGATTATGTATTGATCACCACCCCGGACCTTTATCCGCGGATCTGCCAGGCGGTGATTGATACATTTGATAAGACGATTCCCGGGTTCTACGATGAAGAAGACCGGCAACGGGGTCATATTGTCGGGGAAAATCGCCAGGGCCAGGAAGTCAAATTTCCGCTGGCGACCCTTTCTATCGCCGTCGTAACAAATGTAAAACGCAAATTTAAGAATCACATTCAGTATGGTGAGGTGGCTGCGGAAATGAAGGAGCATGCCAAAACGATGTCCGGAAGCACCTTTATGGTGGATCAGCGCGGGGATAATAGGAACAGGGGCAAAAAAGATCGGAAATTAATTAGCTTGCAGGATCTGAAGCATGGATCAAAAGGAAAATAGATGCGCCAATTAATGTTAAAAATCCATCTGGCCGTATTCATGACAGTCGTCCTGGTATTCACCGCTTGTTCTCATGTGACGAATTCCGGAGAGGTAACTTCAGCACCACCAAACGCTCCGGTTGCAGGCGATCAATACACGCAAGAAATTGTCGAGCTGAATCAGGTTATTCAGCACAATCCAAACCCCGACAAAGTAAAAAAGGCCCATCTGAAGCTTGCACAGCTGTACTCAAATCACGAAAATCCCCGGAGAAACTATCAAAAGGCGCTGAGGCATCTGAAAGTTTATGCCAGTTTAGAGAATTTCGCCGATGATGAGACTCGGAACTGGATGGCGGTATTAAAAGAAATCGACCGTCTATCAAAGAAGATTACCACCCAGAACAAACAGATACAACGGTTGCAAAGCCAGCTCGACAAATCAAAAACGGCGAAGCTGGCATTAAAAACAACCAACCGCAAATTGACCTCGGAAGAAATCAAGCTCAGAGAAAAAAACCGCAAACTCGAAGAATCCAATCAGAAGCTGCAAAAAACCATTGAAATGCTCAAAAATCTCGATCAGCGCCTGGAAGAAAAAAGACGAAATTTCAATAATTAGAAAGATAAAAAAAGATAATAGTTAAGCAGTCAATTAGACCGGCCTCAGTCAAATTGTTGATTAGTCGATTCGCTAAATCGTTTTAAAATGGAATAGTGCTTAAGATGCATCTTTTCTCTGAACTGATATAGTCGTTTTTTCAGTGGGTTACCCATTTTATATTGATTAAAGCAGGGTTGTTGTACTAAAATTACATATAGGTCGTTGTATTATTTAGCTCCTGGAAGATTAATAATTTAATTAACCCGTTTGTTTGTCTCGAGGATCCTAACCGATTGACAATTATTTCGGGTTTTTTGTGGATTCTTTAACAATAATAAAATTTGTAATACTAATATTTTTATCATTTATTATTTCTGGTGCTCTATTAGGACCCTATCCATTTATATGGCTTTTAATATACCCGTTAATAATATTTATTGTTGTGGTTATAAATGAAGGGCAGAAATATAGTAAAAGATATAGGTCAACAATCATGTTAACCGGTATTATCGGTATTATGCTTCTTTCAGTTACATTTGTAGTTAAAAAAATAGAGTTTAATGGACTCACGAATGAACAATTAATTGAAAAATACCGGGGGACGGCTGCAAGAATGTACTTAAAAAAAAATTAACCAATCGTTAGCCGGACACCAATTCTTTTCGATTGGATGGGAGCAAAACATGAAAGAATATGTATTATCAAGCGCAAGAAATCAACTAGAGGAAATCCCAAGGGAAATATGGGAGCAGCATGTAGAGCAAGCTCCGCAAGACATCTCGAAAATGCTCAGCTTTATGACGAAGGCTCATCATCTGATCCGCTATTTTGTAGTTAGGGAACTGCCGCGTATCGGGAAACCCATCCCGCCGGAACTCATATCCGAAGAACTTAACATGTCACTATCAAAAACAATTGAAATTCTTGATGACCTGGAGAGAAATCTCTTTTTTCTGGTTCGAAATTCGGAAGGTGAAATCTCATGGGCTTTTCCTGTTACAGTTGACAAAACTCCACACCAATTGACATTCAGCACCGGGGAGAGGCTAAACGCCGCCTGAGCAGTTGATGCGATTGCCACGCCCTTCGTGCAGGGGCGACTGCGAAAAGAATCAATTTCAGTTACCATAGATACTGCATGTGCCCAGTGCAATCAGCCGATAAAAATCATGATAGATAGCGAAATGAACTGTAAGGTTGCCCAAGAAAATGCCAACCTCCTTATTTTTTATCCTCTGATAGATTGGGAATCTTTTTCAGCACCTAATATTATTCCCGACTTCTGACATAAATCTGTATTCTTCTGGTCGGAAGAACACGCGAGAGAACATCTATCAACGGCGGAACCAGTTAAAGGGCTGTACTTGACCCTTGATCAGGCTGTTTATTCAATACCGATTTCTCAAGGTGCCCTCTTCGCATTTAAGTAAATTGCTCAGCCAACCATACTTTAATCTATATTAGCGTTGTTTAACATGCAGGGAGCGGCTAACAAACCGGCTGAAGCTGAAGGGCAGAAGTCGCGGAGATTAACGTAAAACGCAATGGTAGCTTGAGATCTTTACCACCCGCAGCTTAGCCGGAAAAGTTATGCGATACAGAAGACAACATCGGGTATGCTTTGGCACCATCGAATTAAGTCCATAGGAGCTGAAACTGAATATTTTTAGAGTTATAGCCATTTTATTAACCCAATTGCCGTTGATCCTTTTTGTCGGCGCCAAATTTGATCTGCTTTTCGGATTTAATCGTATGGATTCAGGATTCACCGTTCTTATATTTCTGTTTGTATTGGTTCCGCTTCTTAATCTATCCTGGCTTATCACCGAAATTATACGTTCTGTTAAGATGTCAAAATACCAGAGTAAAGCAGTAACCTTCTTAATGCCGCTTATGGCCGTTTTCTTTTTTATGGAGTCCATTGCTATAGACCTCTATTTATTATCACATGCGAGAATGTAAAAAGAAGCGGAAAATAATATGGGTGAACAACCTATTCCTCAAGTCACCGATAAAGATGTTAAACGGATCGCACTTCGAGATTTTGGTCAAGCGCAGCTTTCCCAAGTTCTATCCATTCTCGATGAATTCGGGAAACAGGAGTGGAATAATCCGAGTGCCCGTGTTCGACTCGCTATACTGAAACTTGCAAATGGTGATCTTAACAAACTAATGGACAACACCAAGGTAGCCATTGAAGACTTCAGAGATGTCCTGTCAGTTGCAGAGTATCCAAGATATTCAAGAGAGATCAGTTTTGATGAAGTAGCTAAAGATTATAAACGCGCGGTTATTGATGATGATTGGAGGCAGTATCGTGAGTGGCTTGAAAGAGAATAAGCCTGAGAAGCAAATGCTGTGGACTCGGCTTGTTCGCCGTAGAGCCGCAGCGTTGGCCAATAATATGCCCTGACCTATACTTGAGTTGACAGAATCGGAAAGCAAGTTAGAACTTCAATTGGCAATATGATATCACAACTTTTTAGGAGCCATCAAAAAGCTTGGATATGTTGGGAGACTGTCGAAAAAGCCCAATTTTAGCAATTTTCCAAAATTTGGGTATAGTAAAATCAGATACTTAGAAGCTCTAAAAATAAGCTTTTGGACTTTTTCGACAGTCTCTGGAGATATATGTACTTCATGAGCAAATATAAAAGGCAGGGTAACAATACCCTGCCTTTTAAATTGTGGGTCAGTTGTCAGAGACCCGCTGTTCAGGTTCAGATGGAGTCTCCAACGTTATACTGCAAATTACAGCCCGCCGATGGAAATCTCTACCCGGCGGTTTTTGGCGCGACCCGCCTCGGTGTCATTGCTGGCAATGGGGTTAGCAGCGCCGTACCAATGGGGAATGACCCGATCCGGGCCCAGGTTGAAGTTATAATAGAGATAATTCGCAACCGACTCGGCTCTGCGCCGGGAAAGCTGCCAATTGTATTCCGACTTGCCGGTTTCATCGGTGAAGCCGAACAGCACCGCATAAGCACTCGGATGCTCACCCATGAATTTGCCGACTTGATCAAGTCCCTCTTTGGCGGCCGGAGTCAGATCATGCTGGTCCACGTCGAAGAGAACATTATTAACCTTGTATCCGGCCACTCTTTTCTCTGACAGGGACTCAATCTCGGTATCCCAGCGGGTATAATACAGAGGGAGGATGCCGTAATAAGGTTGGGTGACATACGAATCAAACGGGATAACCCGCGAACACCAATTCGCTTTGGCCATATCAGCGACGATCCTTTTTTCCCTTTCTCCGGCAGAGTAGTCGATTAACTGGAAGCAAACGTCATAATCATGTGCCAGCATCGCTGTTTTTTCCCAGGGACTCGGACGGTTTTTGCCCTTGATGTAACCGCCGTCGCTGAAGAGGTAGACAAAGGTCTTACCGCTCAGACCCTTGAGCACTTTTTCCAGTTCGTCCAGACCCTCTATCAGCGGGGTCGGTCCTGCGGGCTTGTCCGGGAGTTTGCTAAGCGCAGCCGCAACTGCGGCCGGGCTGGTTTGCTGGATGGGATACACCGCTTCCCATGGCGTGAATCGATACACGCCGATGTTGTAGCCCAGATCCGGCAGGCGTTGAAATCCTGATAAAAGTGCCTCCCTTTCAAGCTCGTAATTCATCTTGGTGCGGTTCTTGTCCGTCTCCCCCATGGAGCTCGACGAGTCAACCAACACAATGACATTGTCGGCCGCTCTGACAAGTACCTCTTTGGTGATGACATTTTGCTTAATATCTTCGGCAAAGATAATTTCGCCGGCCTGAACTGCACCACCGACAGTAAATAACAGACTCGCCAGTACCGCCAACGCTAAACCAAATGAATTTTTGTACATGATTGTCTCCTTTTTAAATTTTTTGTATCCCAGCAACGGCTTTTTTCACTGTGATGAAAAATACTAAGCACGCAAGTATCTTTGTCAAGATACAAGGTTTTTCAGAAGATGGTGTAGTATGAGTCCTATACCGGGATTTTGATTTGAAAATTTACGCTTCAACTGCTGCTGATGCTTTTT
>JASFGZ010000104.1:0-11037 GCA_050123495.1 Desulfobacterales bacterium | reverse complement strand
ACGATGATTTGAGCGCCCCGGACTGCCGTACGTTTTTTCCACTTAATAAAATTTTGCAGGCCCTTTACCGGACGGCAGAAAAAAAACCGGAGGCGTGGCTTCTCAAAATGATGGATCGGATTCCGCTCCTAAAAAGATGGGATCGAAGATTGCGGCAGGAGGCTTTGCGGCGTTCTATCGAAATCATTGAAAAATTGGGCATCGCCAACGCCGATGAGATCGTTAAGCGTTATCCGCACAATTTATCCGGCGGTATGAAACAGCGTATTGTGATCGCCATTGCCCTGGCCTGCAATCCCATTCTCTTGATTGCCGATGAGGCCACTTCGAATCTGGACGTCACGATTCAAGCGCAGATTCTTGAGCTTTTACGGGAGCTTAAGCAAAAAGAGATATCGTCGGTGCTGCTGATCACCCATGATCTGGGTATTGTGGCTGAAACCTGTGATCGCGTCGGTGTTATGTATGCCGGAAATCTTTGTGAGGTGGCCGACATCAAAGATTTATTTCGTTCACCCAGACATCCGTATACCCTTGCGTTACTGAATTCCGTACCGAGGCTATCCCAGGAAGGAGCGCTTCAGAGTATCGAGGGCAGTGTGCCCAACCTGGTGAAACCGCCTTCCGGTTGCCGTTTTCATCCGCGCTGCCCGCATGCCATGGAGAAGTGCAAAGGAGTATTTCCCGAGATGATTGAGGTGGCCAAAAATCACCAGGTGGCCTGCTACTGGGTCGCCTCGCAGAAATGATTATGAATTTAGCCACAGACCCACACAGACGCACACGGACCTTTTGTCCGACCGACAATGGCCGAACAAAAACTGTCATCCCGCTGCGCGGGATAAAAATATATCATGAGCCAGAATGAAAGGCTAATAGTTACAACATTTGAAATAGCTAAACTTGGAAATACGAACATTAAACTTTTTGCCCGTAGGGCTGACAGTTTTCCTTCCGACAACGTCGTCGGGAGGAAAGAAACTTGTCTGTGTTAGTCTGTGTGGGTCTGTGGCTAATTATATAACAAATGCAAAAGATACTGGAAATAAAAGACCTTAAAAAGTATTACCCCATCCTGGGCGGTGTTCTGCAGCGCAAAGTCGCTGATGTCAAAGCTCTGGACGGTATGGACCTGGATATCTATCGCGGCGAGTGCCTGGGGCTGGTGGGTGAATCCGGATGCGGTAAAACAACGACCGGAAAGGCCATCATTCGCCTGCATGCGCCCACAGAAGGCCACATTCATTATTACCCCCGCAGAAACGGAACAGATCAATCCGCCGATATTGGGACGTTAAAGAAAAGTGTCATTAAAAAATTGGGAATTCGCGGTAAGCTCCAGATGGTCTTTCAGGATCCGAGCACTTCATTAAATCCGCGCATGCTGATCAAAAATATCATTGCCGAGCCCATCAAAGCCCAAAATAGCTTCGGCGGTCGCGAACTGGCAGACCGTGTCAAGGAGCTTCTGGGAATTGTGGGATTAACCGAAGATCATTACCTGCGCTATCCCCACGAATTTTCCGGCGGACAGCGCCAGCGCATCGCGGTCGCACGGGCGATTGCGACCAATCCGGAGTTTATCGTCCTGGATGAGCCGACTTCAGCCTTGGATGTTTCGGTTCAGGCCCAGATTCTCAATCTTTTAATTCAACTCCAGCAAAAAATGGGGTTGACCTATCTTTTTGTCACCCACCACCTTCTGGTGGTCAAATATATCAGCCATCGTCTGGCGGTGATGTATCTGGGGAAAATCGTAGAAATCGCGCGGACCAAAGATCTTTTTGCCCGCCCTTTGCACCCCTATACCATCGCGCTGCTCTCCGGCATTCCGGTGCCGGATGTCGAGCACAAGCCCTGGCGCATCGTGCTTTCCGGAGATGTGCCCAGTCCTGTGGATCCGCCTGCCGGCTGCCGGTTTCACACCCGCTGTCCGTTTGCCGTGGATCGTTGCCTGGCGCAAGAACCGCTGCTTGAAGCCGTGGAAAGCGGTCACCGCATTGCCTGCCACCGCAAGCATGAAACCCAAAAGCTGGTTTCTGAGAAATTCGGGAAACCGAGGAGTGGCCATTGATAAGCACAGAAAATATTCCATAAATGAGGATCACAAATGAAAATTAAGCTCATCTTTCCCGGACGCGAAGTTGAAATGGGCAAACGCATGTTGCCGGTTATGCCTTTGGCGCCTACATTGCTGGCAGCACTGACGCCGCCAGAACATGATATTCAACTGGCCGACATGTTTTACGGTGATGAAATAGATTATGATGCTGATTGTGATCTGGTTGGAATAACGGTTCGGACGCCACTGGCGATGATTGCTTATGAGATTGCCGACAAATTTTTGGCCAGGGGCAAGACCGTGGTTTTGGGAGGACCCCACATTTTTGCCTTTCCGCAAGAGGCCAAGCAGCATACTTCCGCGGTTGCCATCGGTGAGGCTGAAGCGCTTTGGCCGGTAATTCTGAAGGATTTACAAGCCGGCAGTTTAAGAGATTATTATGTCTGTGGTCCCTACAAAAAAGAGTCGCTTCAGGGCAGCGTATATCATCAACCCCAAAGGCCGGAGCTTGCCAATCTTCCGATGATGCGACGGGACTTGCTGCCGCGAAATCGCTATCTCATGGATTCGGTTTTTACCACCCGGGGGTGCCCCAATTTTTGCCGTTTTTGCCCGGTCACGCCGATTTTTGGTTCCCGGATACGTCATCGCCCCATCGACGAGGTCGTTGCCGAAGTCGATACCCTGCGCAAAAACTACTTTAATGTGGATGACAGTGTGTTTGGTCATCCCCAGATAGTGGACCGGCCGGAGGAAAATCAATACTATCTGGATCTGTATAAAGAACTGGCGGGTTTGCAACCGAAACGGCTATGGAGCGGTGCGGGCGGTTTATCGGCCCTAAATTACAAAGACGGCCGCAAAATTGTCGAGCTGGCAGCCGAAAGCGGGCTAAGTTCAATTGCCGCCGGTTTAGAATCCTTATCCGGCGCGGGGCAGAAGCAATCAGGGGCATGGCGAAAGCTTCACTTCACCTCGCCGGATGTTTTTGATGTTGAGAAAATGCGAGAAAACATCCGGATTATTCAGCAATTAGGCATCGAGATCATGGGATTTTTTGTGATCGGCTGGGACGAAGACACACCGGAAACATACCGGCGCACGTTGGACTTTTGCGATGAAATGAAGATCATTCCATTTATCCTAAATTTAACACCGATGCCGGGAAGCCCAATCTACGATGAGTACCTGGAGCAGGGAAGAATATTCACCGAACTATCCTGGGATCACTACGGGGGAGACTCTGTGGTTTTCAAGCACCCCACCATGGATCCAAAGGAAATGTACGATTTGAACTCCCAGGTCTTGTATGAAGGTTTCAGTATGGGTCGTATTCTGAGCCGGATCCTTCATACATTCAGAAACCGCCCTTCTGGGGGTGTTACCGTTGGTTCGTTTTTCACACAGCTTGGGATTCGGAAAGCTTTCAGACGATTGTCCGAAAATCCGCAATTTGAATGATCGAGCCTTTGTCAATAAACAAACCAAACTACTACCCAATTGAATCAAAACCAATTGGGCGTTATCCGTTATTCGTTATTTGTTAATTGTTTAAAAGGAATGATGTCTAATTTTAGATCTCACCCATTATCGGAATACTAAATGAGGTTGCCATCGAATTCTAATAACGATTAACCAATAACCATTAACACCTAATTGAGCGATTATTGCTCAATTAGGGTATTATTTTAGGGCTGATCATGTCACAACCATCCCTTATTGATTCAAAGCTGTTTGATCCCGCTGCGATCGATCCCGAAACCGCGGATTTCAATGAACGCATTGAAAAAGAGCTTTCAGCCATGCCGCCTTTATACAAATTTGAACCTCAGGCGATTCGCGATGCGCGCGCAGCAGGCTATTCAGTATTTGGCGCCATCAAGCACCTTGACGAGGCTCAGGATCGCCGGGTTCCGGGCCCGGCCGGCGATATTCCCATTCGGGTCTTCATTCCGGATAAAGTCGCAGGGGTTTATATGCATATTCACGGTGGTGGATTTATGCTTGGTACCGCCGATCAGCACGATGAACTTCTCTTCGAAATATGCAAGACCTGTCAGACAGCCGTGGTGAGTGTAGACTATCGGCTGGCACCGGAAAACCCGTATCCTGCGGGACCGGATGACTGCGAAACGGTGGCCGTCTGGCTTGCTGAGAACAGCCGCACAGAATTTGGCACCGACAGACTGGTCATTGGAGGAGAGTCGGCCGGGGCGAACCTTTCGGTGGTCACCCTTCTTAGGATGCGTGATCGGCATGGTTTCAGGGGATTTGGCGGGGCGGTCCTGACCTATGGCGCGTACGATATGTCCATGACCCCGGGTGTTCGGCGCTGGGGAGAAAGATATTTAATCTTAAACACCAAAATCATAGACTGGTTTCATGAAAATTATGTGCAGGGCGGAGACGTGTTCGATCCGGATATTTCGCCGTTTTATGCCGATCTATCCGGCCTGCCGCCGGCCCTTTTTACGATCGGAACCATGGACCCGCTCATGGAGGATTCCCTGTTTATGCATATGCGCTGGTTGGCTGCTGGCAATCCGTCTGACCTGGCGGTCTATCCCGGTGGTATTCATGCCTTTAATTTTTTTCCGATTGAACTGGCCCATAAAGCCAACACGCGAATCAATGATTTTATCATCAGCGTTGTCAGGAAAAAATAGGTTTCAGGAAGATAAAGAGGATAGAAAACAGCTGACAGAAGACATAAAACAGCCTGCTACGAGCGCCGTCGGGTCGGAGTCAGATAGGAGGCTTCACCTTCCGCTTTTGTCATCTGTTTTCTGTCCGCTGACTTCTGTCCTTTGAAAACATGAACCCACATTGACACCCCAATAAACGATTGGCATATTTCCATACATAAGAGACCATGTTGCGATAGATGTTCTTTTTTGTTGTTCTTTAATTGAGAGGATTCATCATGGCACCCAATGAGCTTCCGATTCCATCTCATTTCAGCCCCCAAAGCGTAGGTGAAGTCTGGAGAGTTCCTTATCAGGAGCGGGCTGAAGACGCTGAAGAATGGGCCAAGCAGCATAAACTGCAGCCGGCCGCCCGTGATACGCTTAAAATTTCCCTGCTGCTGGTCGATGTTCAAAATACGTTCTGTATTCCGGATTTTGAACTCTATGTCGGCGGGACTTCCGGGACCGGTGCTGTTGATGATAACCGCAGGCTGTGTGAATTTATTTATCGCAATCTCAATATAATTACAGAGATCTGCCCGACCATGGATACACATCAGGCGATGCAGATCTTCCACGGCATCTTTCTGACAAATGACACGGGGCAACATCCATCACCGTTTACCCTTATTTCGGAAGATGACATTGAAAAGGGGGTATGGAAATTTAACCCGCAATTGGCCGCCGGCCTGCAAATCGACGAAGCTTACGGTCAGGACTATTTGCGCCACTATGCCCGGCAATTAAAAGACGGCGGCAAATATGATCTAACGATATGGCCCTATCATGCCATGTTGGGTGGGATCGGTCATGCACTGGTTTCGGCCGTCGAGGAAGCGGTTTTCTTCCACAGCATCGCCCGCTTGAGTCAGCCAGAGTTTCAAGAGAAAGGGGGCAATCCGTTTACCGAGAATTATTCGGTTCTCAGCCCGGAAGTGCTGGTGGGCCCTGCAGGCGAAGGGATAGCTGAGAAGAATGTCGGATTTATTCAGAAACTACTGAACTTTGATGCCGTGATTATTGCCGGACAGGCAAAAAGTCACTGCGTTGCCTGGACAATTGACGATCTGTTGAATGAAATCTTTATTACCGATAAGAAGCTTGGCGAGAAAGTCTATCTTCTGGAGGATTGTACTTCACCTGTGGTTATTCCGGACGTTATCGATTATACTGAGCAGGCCGAGGAAGCATTTCAGAAATTCGCTGATGCGGGAATGCATATCGTGCACTCAACAGATCCAATCGTGAGCTGGCCCGGGATGAAACCCTGAGATTGCCGGCGACCCCGTCCATAATTTTGCTTTGGAATCTAGTGCTGTATCCGACAAATAAGTTACACATGATTATCACTCCCGCGCAGGCGGGAGTCCAGTTCAAAGACGTTTTGATTCCCGCTGTGCGGGAATGATGGATGAATAGCACGCCAGATTCATGCCCCAAAAAAAGTCTCTTATTTTCCCCTTCCAAACGCTTATCCTCTGTTATTCTGACATTTATCGGCATAGAAACTGACAAAGTTTGTCAGAATCACCCTGGGTCGTGAAGTGTGAAATTTATAAGTGTAAGATATAAAAACGATAAATTTTTAAAGATGAATTGGTATGAATTTTGCTGTCAATAACCGCGTTCATTTTTTAAAGTATCCACCGGTACGACTTAGCTGTGCTGTTTTTTTGGCGATATCATACCAAATTAAAGCGGATGAAGTGTTTCTGTTAGGCACCATACTTTCTTCAGGGGGATGAGTGGAAAGCACGCCATTAAAAATCCAGTCGCCTAAACGCGAAAGGTCTGTCGATCCACTCCGGACCTTAACGCCGGCCTCAAGACCAACATACGAAGAATTAGAAGCAAAGATCAAAAAGCTTGAAACCGCCATCGAAGAGCGGATTCAAACCGAAGAAGATCTGCAGGCGCGGTTGGAGAAGTATAAGCTTGTATTTGAAAAAGCCGGTGAAGCCATCTTTATCATCCAGGATGGCATCATCAAATTTGCCAACCGCAAAACGAGAGGCGTGTTGGGCTATACGAACGAAGAGCTCAAAACACTTCTCCTCGCTGAGATCGTCCATCCGGAAGACAAGGAAAGAGTCTTTTCCAGATATAGAAAAAGGCTTAAAGGCAAAAAAGCCCCCGGCATCTTTTCTTTTAGGATTGTAAGCAAAACAGGCAAAGAAATTTGGGTTGAGGACACCACCGTGCCTGTCAGCTGGGAAGGGAAGCCGGCTACCTTAAATTTTGTCCGCAATATAACCCGGAAAAAGAAGCTGGATGCGCAGCTTCAATTTGCTGGCAAACTGGAAGCTATTGGCACTCTGGCCGGAGGGATTGCGCATGCATTTAACAACCTCATGATGGGCATCCAGGGAAACACCTCATTGTTGCTCTATGATATCGATTCCACCCATCCCCATTACGAGGCTTTGAGGAAAATTGAAAAACAAATTCAAGATGGCGCCGAATTGACAAGCCAGCTTATCGGCTATGCGCGCAAGGGCCGATATCGGGCCGGGGTGATCAACATTAACGAAATCGTCGAAAATACATCCGAAACCTTTGGTAAAATGAAAAAAGAAATTGGCATTCATCGCGAGCTCACCCAACGGCCGCATGACATCGAAGCCGATAAGGGCCAGATGGAACAGATGCTGCTAAATCTATACATCAATGCCGCTGATGCAATGGATGGTCGCGGAGATCTCATCTTAAAGACCAAAAACGTGACCCACACCGATATCAAAAGCAAACTATATAAACCCAAATCGGGCAAATACATCCGAATAACAATCACCGATAAAGGCGTCGGAATGGATAAAGAGACCCGGCAACGTGTTTTTGATCCTTTTTTTACCACAAAAAGATCCGGCAGAGGTACCGGACTTGGACTGGCAGCGGTTTACGGAATTGTCAAAGGCCACGAAGGATATATTAATGTAGAGTCCATAAAGGGACGGGGAACCACATTTTATATTTACCTGCCAATCGCAAAAAAAAGCAAATGCAAGAAACGAAAATCCGCCTGAGTTTTAATTAACCGCAGACCCATCTTCGCACGAGGCTTCGCCGCGGCAGGCCACACGCAGACAACCGCAGACAATTTTGATTAATTAGCCACGGATCCACACAGACCAACACAGACGCCTTTCTTTTCCCTCGACGACGCTGTCGGGGGAAAAATTGCGCCCTCCGGGCAAACAGTTATATTTCAGTTTCAAACGAAGTTCGTAGCTTTAATATACACATTAGCATTTAATCCTAACGGGTTGGAAGTTTATTTAATCGCGAAGCGATTGACTGTATTTTCCCTGCGAAAGTCCGCAGGGTAAATAGTTAGTGTGAGTCCGTGGCTAATAAACAAATCAATGAATCTTCTGCTCTCTCCTTATGTAATGAGATCCAATCGTATCTCGACAGATATGGACGAATAAATTAACACCTGTAAGGGCTCATTTGCGGTATTTTCATTGAAAATGGCGTGAATTTTGCATTATTTTTAAGTATGTAAATATTCGTAAACATATGTTATTTCTTATTCCTACATGAAAATTAATGAGAAGTTGGAATTATGCTTAAAAATATTTCGAAATTAAATCTGGTACGTGTCGGAAGCTATATTACCTACAGCAGCCTCAAAGAGATTGGTAACGGCCTATTGGAATCCTTCCGGGGCATCATTGGGGAAATCAGCCTGTCGCATCATGAGTCGCCGGTTGTCGAAAGCATCGACGCGCAGCTTTTAACCCTGATACTCGGTGATCAATATTGCGGGAATACATTGGGAATCACGGACGCTGATTTGAAGGTAGACGATGAGGACGAATTTTATAATTCAATCATTGGCGGGAAAAATCCTAAAAATGATGTAGCCGTCGTATCCACCAAAAAGCTGACACCGCCCAATATGGTTTCTGACAAAGAAATTGATCTGTTTATCGACCGAACCACCAAAGTGGCCCTGCACGAAGTCGGGCATAATCTCGGCCTAACGGATCACGCCTCCTTTAAGCTGGCCACGGATGGCTCTTTGTGCCCCATGAGTAGGGGTGAGTTTAATAAATTTGGCTATCGCGGGTATGTTCGCGCCATAGTCGATGGCCGCGGTCTTAAATTTTGCGATGAATGCAGTGATTTTTTAAGATCGATTTATGGATATCGGCGCGCGTCAAAAGGCCTGATAAAAGATGGGCTTGTATCGAACTCAAATTAGACAATCTCTCTTCCGATCGAAAAATTTTAAAGTCATCCCCTAAATTACCTTCAGCTTCTTCTCTATGTTTTTACGGCGTTCGGAAATAACAAATGATTTTGGGGCGGCAAAAATCTCTTCCGACAGCTCTAATAATTCATTTCTGGCATCAATAATATCTGCTTCTTTGGGTAGAAAAAACACCAGCTTGGCAATTGTGTAAAACGGTACCAGACGATAGCTGGCATTTAACATAGATGCCAGTTTACGGTATTCATCTGCGGTCTCCTCCAATTTCTCCGGGTCAACACTTTTTTGTGCTTCTTCTCCAGACGCGTCCACGTCCCCGGAAGGTGTAATTCTATAGATATGCGAATAATGAATGAGTTTGAACGCAATATCGGCGATGACGCGTTTGAGCTCCTGCACGGGGTCTATCACAATCTTTATGATGATCTCTCCCGCAACATAGATAATCACAGCGGCTAAGATAATGTAAAATACGATTGCGATTTCCATGACCTTCCCTCCGTTAATGACCCAAAAACCCATCTTTTTTTAAAAAATGGAGTTTGGTGGATTCAGTCCATCACCACCTCTGATTTGTGTTAATGCAAAGAAATCAGATTATTATGTATCAAAATAGTTCTTTTGAAGTCAAGAGAATGGCGAAAGGAGAGGTGAATTAAAATTCAAAGTGCACCATATAAATAAGTAGTGGATATGACAAGCGATCTGGAGGTTGAATATTAACGAATAAGAAAAGAGAGCTAATTAATAGCTAAGATATGGCCCCTACTATTTTTCTTTCAGAACCTCCCTGTATTTCAATAACATAAGTTAATAAGTTAAGAACGTCCCTTAATCATTTAAAGAAGTGTGTTATGGGGTCAAAGCTTTAATTATGAATAGAGTATCAAAGAAACATCTTAGTTTGGGATATCATAGTCATTTTTCTAGAAACCAATCTGATAATTTTCTATCAGGGTCAATAGTTTTTTCTATGCTTTCTGTCCACTCTAAAATTTCTGTAATACCAAAAGGCTTTCTTAGAAGCATTAATCCAATAGATTTTGCTCGTAAAACATCGTTTTCGGTAAAATCTCCAGACATCAACGTCATGTTTTTACACTGACAACCTTTACGTATTTGCCCTTCTAGAAAATCTATCCCTTGTTGAACGGGCATATTTAAGTCCGATAAAATAAAATCAGAACAAGCTTCTCCAGTTGGACAGGGACATATTTTTTCGTGAGATATCGGGCAAACGCCGGGATTAGGGAAAGAAAAAACTTCATATCCTCGTCTTTTGAAAAATTCGGATAATAAAGATCGAATTTCTTCTGAATCATCGAATATAAGGATTCTATAGGGTTTTTTCTTTTCCATCATTTTATTCTGCTGAAATACATCGGGTGAAATCTAAAATATTCAATATCGCAAATTACAGATTGAGAATATCACTAAACCAGAAAACTTTTGATATGTATAAATATCAAAGGCAAGCGCAGCTTTCAAGGGACTGAGGTTCGCGGAGGAAATAAAGTTTGAATAGATTTAGTATGGTCGGAACTGTATCGGCCCTGATGGTCTCAATTTCAAGAAGGATCAAAAAGCATCTTATTTGATATGAAATGATTTCTTCATTATCTCCAACCAGGAGAACTTCACAGTTTTTGGATCTTTCTCTGCGATGGTAGATTTCTTGGAAAACTCGCTGTCCAAATATTCTTGGACTGGCTCATAATTTTCATACCACAGAGTTTCTTCATCCTGCATTTTATATGTGCCTTTCATTCACCGAACACCTTTGAGCCGATTCTTGCTCAGATATGTTCACCCAAAAGTTGGGACTTTTACCAAAACTATTCCCAAAAGTACAGCTAAAAATCAAAAATCCGCTTTCTCTCACCAATGTTTGTTTTTCATTAGAGAATTGGCATAAAGGTATGGATTATCGCCTCATATATTGTGGGGTTTTATTGTTGACATACAAGATATGGTACATATATAATTTTAAAACCTAATTCAACCATTTAGTGAAATCCTACATTCGCCTGACTGAAGCTCAAAGCAGACCTTCACACCAAAAATAGCACATC
>JASFGZ010000103.1:0-11089 GCA_050123495.1 Desulfobacterales bacterium | reverse complement strand
GAAATACTCGAAGCGGCCCTGCCAGAGGAAAAACAGGCGGGGAAAAAAGCTGTCATTGTTCTCGGAACGGTTGAAGGTGATATTCACGACATCGGCAAAGGTATCGTTGCTACAATGTTGCGGGTGCATGGATACGAAGTTCACGATATCGGTCGCGATGTGCCTATCGAGCAATTTGTCGAAAAGGCGAAAGCACTAAATGCCGATGTTGTCGGCTCATCGGCGATGATGACCACCACCCAGATCGGCCAGAAAAAGCTGGAGGAAGCTCTGAAAAAAGCTGGAATCCGGGACAAGGTCTTAACCATGGTCGGCGGGGCGGTCGCCACAGATCATTGGGCCCAGCGAATCGGATCTGATTTTTTTGGGGAAACACCGCAAGACACGATAATCAAACTTGAGCAATACTTGCAAAGGAGAACCGTTTCATGAATGCCAAAGAACGTGTCATGTGCGTGCTGAACAACCAGAAGCCGGATCGGATGGTAATCTTAAATATTTTCAAACTTCAAAATTGCAGATTACCTCACCAAAGCGCAAATATCTAACACTCAATAAGGCTGGCGCTATCTACCCAATATTTTTATACGCTGAATTTTCAGGCTGGGTTGAATCGTCGATTTGAAGTTGACATACCAAATCCGGCTACTTGTAATTTCACACCAAAAAGCGATAATATATTCCCGATAGAACAACCCATCCCAGAATTAACAGGGTTAATACCGCGCAGCTGCCGGCAAGCAGTTTATGGAGAATGTTCTCTTTTTTGTTTTCTTGATATCCCAGCCAAAAACCCAGACCGATTCCCGCGGCAATTCCACCGCCGTGTCCCCAGTTATTGATCACCGGCATAAGTAAACCGAATATAAACAGAATAATAACCCAGACGCCGATTTGCTTGTAGATCGTTCGCCCATACACACCGCCGCGGCTCTTGCCGTAATAAAGCAAGGCGCCTGCCAGGCTGCATACTGACGCGGAAGCACCAATAGTCCACGGAACCGAAGCGAGATAAGAAACCAAAAAACCGATGATCCCGCCCAGGGTATAGATAGTGAACATTCGATAAACACCATATTCCCGGGCAACCAGCAAACCTAGCTGTCGAAAAGCGGCCATATTAAAAAAGATATGCAGGATACTGCCATGCAGATAATTCGCCGAGACCAGGGTCCAATATCGATGATAGGCATCCATTGGAACTTTTCCGGTTGCACCCAGTAGCTCGAGGATCTGCCCTGAAGGCGATAAAAAGGTTAGCGGATTTGGTGCGGATCCCAGACCTTTTGGATTTAACAGTAGGGAAAGTACGTAAATACCGACGTTGACGCCGATGATTGATTTGACCAGCAGGTAAGGATCATTAAATCCGCGGGTCCAGATATTATTCTTCCACCAGGCAGCCGGGCGGGCCGTACCACAATACGGGCATTTCTTTTCAGATATGCTGATGAGTTTTTTGCAGTTGGGGCAAAGCAGAGACTGTCTTTTATGAGTCGGCATAAGCTAATCGTGTTGATTTTAGATTTTGGAATTTGGATTGCGGATTGAAAATATTGGAGGTCAATTGTGTATCTTGCCAATCCGCTCTTAAATCCAAAATCCAAATTCTAAAATCCAAATTATGAATCGCTCCGGTGTCGGTTGGCTACCTCAATTTACAAAGTAAAGTTGCAACGATCGGCCCTATTCCGATACCCATGCTAACGAGTCGGGAATCAACCGACCGCCGACGTTTTTGGATAGCTTATTGAGGGTCTGCTGCAATTCAGCCATTTTATCGTCAATCGTTTGCCGGCTCGGTGACCAGTCGGCCGGACATGCCGTTCGCAATAGCTCAACTTCGGAATCGATTTCTTCTACGATGGAATGCAGACCGCGAATGGACGGGTAAACGGCTTCTTTTTCTCCCTCACACAATTTGTCAACAATGTGAATCACATCATAAAGTCTCGCTTTCCAATCCGCGAATTGTTTTTCCAGTGCATCACAGTAAGCGCTAACATCCATATCAGCCTCCCAATTTAAACGCCAAGAAATTTCTATAATTTAATGAAAATATAAGATATCCTTAGAGGCCTGAGTTTTTGCCTCAATCATGGAATAATGGAATATTGGAATGATGGAATAATGGTTTTTTAAAGGATATTATCCATTTTACTTTTATCGCCAAGACGATAATTGCCATTAACCCAACAGCCCAATATTCTCTTTGAGCCGCAGCTACTGAGGGCCAGAGTTCAAAACCCATTATAGCGCTGGGCTTCACTGAGTGCCCAATATTCCAGTATTCCAGTTGGAGCGAAGCTCCCAACTTGAAAAGGTGTCCGAATTTGAATTCGATCTAGCTTACAATAAGACGTTAACCGATTTGGTCAAGTTAAGCGGTCGTGTAGCAAAAGCACGATCCGGCAGATGATTTGACTCTGCTGCAGGTCTGACTCGGACCGGAATGGAACTCTGCCACAATGTAGTGCAGCTTTGCAATTGACACATGGCCCGTTTTTTTCTATTATGGACTGCGATCTAAAATATAATCTAAAGCGTCCCATCCACATTCCTGCCATAATATGTGGCACCGGAAAGCTTTTCAGCCATTACAAATTTCTTTTCCATCTCAATGAATTTATGGGCTAAAGCTGTGCGATGATCCGAGGGCTGCGTGAATCAAAAAGTGAAAACAAATACTGCCCCGAAACAAACCTTTCTGAGCCTGATTATACTTGGCGTCCTGGCTGTCATCTCCGCCGGTGTTTTCTGGGTTCAGTTTAACTTTAATCCGGCGGTTCAACAGGTGTCTTCCACCTTACCTGCCAGCGGCACAAGAGTGGCAGCCCCGCCGACTTCGGATGAAAAAGCACTGATCGCATTACCACCCGGCCAGTCGCCGCTGAGTCCATTGGAAGCCTTTGATGCCGCAACCCTTTCTGACAAAATCAACGGCAAGGCTGAATTGTATCTGTCGGCCGGCTTCATCCGGCTCCACAGCCAGCGTTTTACCAATGAAGCCGCCGGAGATGCTTGGATGGAAGTTTTCGTCTACGATATGCAATCAGCGCAAAATGCGTTTTCCGTTTTCAGTGCCCAGCGACGGCAAGATGCCCGCACGCTTGACCTGGGACAATATGCCTATCAAACCCAGAACGCCATATTTTTCGCTCATGGCCCCTTTTACGTGGAAATTGTCGCAACAGATATTTCCGAAACGATCATTCAATCGATGTTAAGATTTGCCGAAACTTTCATCGAAAAGCATCCCATCAAGGACCAAGCCATCGGCGAAAATGAGCTGTTTCCAACTGAGGGCCTGATTCAAAGCAGCATCGCATTGGTGTCCGCAGATGCTTTTGGATATGATCGCTTCGATCAGGTATTTACGGCCATCTATAAGATAGAGGGCATGGAGCTTATGGCCTATTTCTCCCGCCGAAAAACATCCCGGGAAGCAAAAGAACTGGCATCAAGCTACCGGGATTTTCTGGCGGCATTCGGCGGAAATCCGGCTGAATCCGATCTGGGAATCAAAACGGCAGAAATGATGCATATTTTAGATACCTATGAGATTGTATTTTCCCATGGCCCCTATCTGGCAGGTGTGCGTGAAGCCGCTGATCTGCGACCGGCACAGGAATTGGCCATGCAATTGTTTAACCGGATCAAAGAGGCTGCCGGCTCATCAGATGTTCGGAATTAATGAGGTTGAGACTTGGATAATCATCATTTAAACCGGCGCCAATTCATAACGCGTGGTGCCAAGGCAGGCGCATCCATTCTGGCGGCCTGCTCTGTTAGTTACTGGTTATATGATCGCACCGGGCCCCGCCCCTTATCAGAAGACACGACCGCAGTTCAAATACCGGATTTTTCGATGCCGGAACTCGGTCAGCGGATGAGCATTGTTGAAGGCGGCAACCGATCTGAAACGCTGGAACTGGCTCTAAAATCCATCGGCGGCATCGAAGCCTTTATCAAAAAAGGAGACCGGGTGCTGTTGAAGGTAAATGCGGCATTCGCATCTCCTCCCATTCTTTCTGCAACGACCCATCCGGATATGGTCGCCGCGATAACCCGTTGGTGTCTTAAGGCCGGTGCTGCATCGGTGACGGTAACCGACAATCCGATTAACGACCCGGCCAGCTGTTTTCGATTAACCGGAATTGAACAGGCTGCCCGCTCTGCCGGGGCAAACGTTCTCTTACCGCAAAAAGAATTTTTTAAACCCTTTACCTTGCCGGAAGCACAGCTGATTCGCAGTTGGCCGGTTCTATATGAACCGTTAAACAGGATCAACAAAGTCATCGGAACTGCTCCGGTCAAAGATCATCACCGCAGCGGCGCTTCCATGATTATGAAAAATTGGTACGGTTTGCTGGGCGGGCGTCGCAACATTTTTCACCAGGATATTCACACGATTATCAAAGAACTGGCAATGATGATAAAACCGACGCTGGTGATTTTAGACGGCACCATCACCATGATGCGCAACGGTCCGACCGGCGGCTCTCTTTCAGACCTCAAGGAAACCCATGCGATGATCGTCAGTACCGATCAGGTGGCAGCAGATGCTTTCGGGGCCACCCTGCTCGATAAGACGGCTGATGAGTTGGCTTTTATAAAAAAAGCAGAAGCCATGCGCCTGGGCACCGCTGACTTTCAAGCGCTGAATCCGGTAATGGGGTCGATATAATAAATTTCAATAGTCTCGCTGGAGGCGATTCAGGTTTTAGGTGTCAGGTGTCAGGATACAGAGGACAGAGGTCAGACAACAGCAGACAGATGGCAATAGCCGGAATGGGAAGCAAGATCTCTGAGTTATGTTTTCTATTCCCTGTCATATTTTTTCTGACACCTGACACCTGAGCACTGACACCTAAATATTACTTGAACCTGGAACCCCGGAACATACCCATAATTGACTGACTGCTGACAATGAACATTGTAACGACCCGACGAATCTGCCAGATATTTTTCTTTATCCTCTTCCTCTGGTTCTGTGTAGCGGCCACATTAGGAGAGCAATGGTGGCAGCTGCGCGGCTGGCCGGTCAACTGGATCATTCAGCTCGACCCGCTGGTGGGCCTGGGCACCCTGCTAACCACCCGAACCCTTTATGCCGGACTTCTCTGGGGCCTTGCTACGGTGATTCTGACGATTATTCTGGGCAGATTTTTCTGCGGCTGGTTGTGTCCGTTTGGATCCATTCATCAATTTGTCGGTTATCTCGCCAAACGCAAAAAGTCAATCAAGACCAAACTTAAGCTCAATCGCTACCATTCGGCGCAATCCGTCAAATATTGGATTCTGGTCTTTATGCTCACCATTGCCGTCGCTGAACTGACCATAGATGTCATCCGCTTGCCACGCTCAACGCCGCTGGGGTTCGCGGTGTTGATGGCTTTGGCTCTAGCAGCGGTTATCGCCCTGGTCATCCGACAGATAAAATTTAATGTTAAAAAAACCATTGCAGCTGTTTTAACGCTATCCGGCTGCTGGGTTTTGATCAGTTTTTTATTTTATGGAGACTGGCGCCCGGTTGCATCGCTTCAAATCGGATTGCTGGATCCGATTCCGCTGGTATACCGTTCGATCAATTTAATTGTCCTGCCCCTTATCGATCAGACAACCCTGATGGCCTCCAGCAGCCCGCGGCTGTATGCGGATACCTGGCTGATCGCATCCATTTTTGGGGTGTCTGTGATGTTGAACTTAATTTGGCCGCGGTTCTATTGTCGATTCGTTTGCCCGTTGGGGGCTTTGTTCGCGGTGCTGGGGCGCTTTGCCTTCTGGCGCATCGGTAAAACCCAGGAGCAATGCACCGATTGTCACCTGTGTGAGAAAAATTGTGAGGGTGCCTGTCAGCCCACCACCCGGATTCGGATTGCGGAATGTGTTCTTTGTTTAAATTGTATCGACGACTGCCACCACGGTCTAATGGGCTACCGCACCGCAGCGTCTGCCGGCGGTGAAGTCGTTTCGCCGGATTTATCGCGTCGCGAATTTTTAGTCTCGGCCGTATCCGGAGTCGCTGTCATTCCGGTGCTGCGAATCGGTGGTGTGCCGGGTCCCAACTGGAATGCCCGCGTGGTGCGCCCACCGGGCAGCCTGCCGGAAGACCAGTTTCTATCGCGCTGCATAAAATGCGGTCAATGTATGCGAATCTGCCCGACCAATGTGATTCACCCGGCCGGATTAAGCGCGGGTTTGGAAGGCCTTTGGACACCGGTGCTCAATTTTCGAATCGGCACCAGCGGGTGTCAGCACAACTGTATCGCCTGCGGTAATCTTTGCCCGACTGCTGCTATTCGGCCCATCAGCCTCGAGGAGCGGCAAGGCATCAACCAATATGCCGAACAGGGGCCCATAAAAATCGGGACCGCTTTTATCGATCGCGGTCGTTGCCTGCCCTGGGCCATGGACCGGCCTTGCATTGTCTGTCAGGAAAATTGCCCGGTCAGCCCGAAAGCGATCTTCACGCGCACACTTTTCAATACCATTCGCGTCCATCGCCCTTTGATTATAAAAAATGCCGACTCAACCCGGATTGAGTTTGAAAGCGATGCACTGGAACCGGGCCGGTATTCCACCGGAGATTATTTTTGCGTTATTACGGGATCCCCGGACCACAGACCCCGGCGGATCATCGCAAATACGACCCGCAGTTTAAAGCTGGATCCTGGATTGCCGTTTGAACAACCGCCGGAGATACAAAATTCTGTTTCGATTCAAATTCGGCTTCAACAGCCTTATGTCGATCCCAAACTTTGTATTGGCTGCGGTGTCTGCGAACACGAATGCCCCGTGCGCGGTAAACGCGCCATCCGCGTCACCGCTGAAAACGAGTCACGGGCCCGTCAGCATGCGCTAATCCTGCAAGGCTAAAACCCTAATTGATCGTAAACAAAATGAAAATCCTGTTATGAGCCAAAAGAATTCGAGCTGGACGAGGAGAGCGTTTTTAAAAACCGCCTGTGCCGGCGGTGTGGGATCCATCATTACGCTTAAAAATAACCTGGCAAAGGCTTCTGATGAATCTATTGTCGTGCCGACCCGTCCTTTTGGCCAAACCGGAATTGAGGTGCCCATTCTGGGATTCGGCACCAGTTTGCACGTATCCTTCAGCCAACTATTGTTGAGACAGGCGGTCAAATGGGGTGTCACCTATTGGGATACAGCCAATACGTATATGGGCGGCAATAGTGAAAAAGCTATCGGCAAATATTTCGGAAAATACCCCCAAGACCGTAAAAAGATTTTTCTGGTGACAAAAACCCATGCCATGACCGCTAAAAGCAGAACCCGAGATCTCAATTTATCGCTGGAACGTATGAAGACCGACTATATCGATCTTTTCTTCATCCACAGTGTATGGAGCGCGGATGAATTGGATAATCAAACAAAGTCCTGGGCGGAAAAGGCCAAAGCCGCCGGTAAGATCCGACTATTTGGATTCAGCACCCACAGCAACATGGAAGAATGCTTGCTGGCGGGCGCTAAACTGGATTGGATCGACGCCATCATGATGACCTACAATTATCGTTTGATGCATACCGATGAGATGCGACGCGCGGTGGATGCCTGCGTCAAAGCCGGTATCGGCCTGACGGCCATGAAAACCCAGGGCGGGGGTCAGGTCAGAAGCGATTCGCAAACCGAACTTGACCTGGCCGGCCGGTTCCTGCAAAAAGGCTTCACCGATGCCCAGGCCAAACTCAAAGCCGTTTGGCAAAATCAAAATATCGCCAGTATTTGTTCAGAAATGCCCAACATGACGATTCTAATGGCCAATGTGGCTGCTGCCATCAACAAAACCGGGCTTTCCGCCGGGGACACACAGCTGCTGCGGCAATATGCTCGGGAAACGCGAGCCAGTTACTGTGCCGGCTGCACTGACATTTGTGAGTCCGCTGTTGCGGCCGACGTCCCCATCGGCGACGTGATGCGTTATCTTATGTATGCCCGCAGTTATGACGACCGTAGGAGGGCAAGCCATTACCTTAAAAAAATTCCTAAAGAGCGATGCCGCCAGATGATTAATCTGGATTATTCTTTAGCAGAACAAAAATGCCCCCAGAAAATGGCGATCGGCAAACTCATGCAGGAAGCGCTGAATGAATTGTCTTAAAGCCAAAAATGGAATCTGGGTATACCCAAAATCAACTTCCAACAATGCCATCCGGCACATTAAAATAACCAAGAGATCTAGATGGAGGAATTTTACATGACAATAAGAGATAACAACTGGTCACGCCGACAATTTTTAAAAGCTGCCGGTGTGGCCGGAGTGAGCTCTGTTATCGCTCCGATGAGCGGCCTGGTAAAAGCCGCCGAAAAGAACGCAACCGTTCCCACCCGACCTTTTGGCAAAACCGGGGCGCAGGTATCCATCCTATCGGTGGGGGGTACGGTTGACACGGCCTCGAATCAGTTAATGCTCAGGCAGGCCGTAAAGTGGGGTGCAACTTACTGGGACACAGCGCCCTCCTATCGCTGGGGTCGCAGCGAAGCCGGTTTCGGCAAATACCTGGGTAAATACCCGCAAGACCGAAAAAAAATCTTTTTGGTAACCAAAAGCAGTGCCTGGACCACAAAGGGTATGACCCGTGATCTAAACTCATCTTTAAATAAAATGAAGACGGATTATATCGACCTGTACTTTGTCCACGGCATCAGCAACATCAGTGAAATGGATGACGACACCAAAGCCTGGGCGGAAAAAGCCAAACGTGAAGGCAAAATTCGCCTCTTCGGTTTCAGCACCCATAGCAACATGGAAGAATGTTTACTGAAAGCGGCCAAGCTGGGCTGGATCGACGGCATCATGATGACCTACAATTACCGCCTGATGCATACCGATGACATGCGGCGCGCGGTGGATGCCTGCGTCAAAGCCGGTATCGGTCTGACAGCCATGAAAACCCAGGGCGGGGGTCAGGTCAGAAACGATTCGCAAACCGAACTTGACCTGGCCGGCCGGTTTCTGCAAAAAGGCTTCACCGATGCCCAGGCCAAGCTTAAATCAGTCTGGAAAAACCCGCAAATATCCAGTATCTGCTCTCGAATGAAAAACATGACGATTCTAATGTCAAATGTGGCTGCCGCCCTGGACAAAACCCAGCTGTCAAACCGGGACACAGAAATGTTGCAGCGATATGCACAAGAAACCCGCTCCGGCTACTGCGCCGGATGTACCGCCATTTGTGAATCGCACGTAAAAGGAAAAGCACCTATTGGCGATGTGATGCGCTATCTGATGTACTGCAACAGCTACGATGACTATGAATACGCTGCGGCCGGCTTTAAAAGAATTCCGGGAAAAATTCGCCGGCGCCTGACCCGCCTGGATTACGCACTGGCAGAACGCAAATGCCCGCAGGCGTTACCCATCGCAAGGCTTATGCAAGAAGCCATCAGGACATTTGGCACTTAGAAGCATCATCTATTTTCAGGCAGGATTCAGATATGATCTGGATTTTGCACGAGTCGGAGGTTTTCATATAAAAGGAGAAGCTCCTTAATCTTAAAAAATCAGATGCTTCATGCCGCAAAGCGGTGCACTTAAGGCTGAGGCTATAGTGAACTATGCCTCGGCCTTAATAACGCAGCAGATGGGAGCCTCCGGCTCGCCCATAGGGTGAAAATAGATGAGAAATAAAAAAGATCATCATCCGATTTACTTTTTTAATAGTAGATTCTTATCTATTTTCATGCAAGATTCAGATGATAATTCTGAAGTGTGTCTTCGGCTTCTGATATAATTTCGTTTCGCAGCGATTCCGGTGACAATACCTGAGCCTTGGATCCCCAGCTCATCACCCAAAATTTAATCTCGTCGGTTCCGGCCACCCGTGCTTCAAAAATAAGGGAGCCATCCTTCTGGGGTTGAATTTTCTGGGTCTTATGCCAGATTTTTTCACTGATGTATCCGGCAACTTCGGCCGCAAACCGTACGCGGACGTTTTGCGGTTTGCCATGAAATACCCCAAAACTGGTCCGCATAAAATCTTCGACCGTAAAACCTTCCGGCATCTCAAATGTTTCGTCTGTTAAGGTTAACGATTTGATCCGATCTAGTGCAAAAATCCGGATGTCTTCTCGCAACCCGCAGTTTCCGACCAGATAAAAGGCCCCGTCAAAAAACCAAATTTTATAGGGGGCCACTTTGCGCCGCGTCTTTTTCTTGCGGCTCATGGTAAAGTATTCAATTTCGATATTTTTTCTGCGGCGGGTCGCTTCGCTGATCCGATCAATTGTTTCTCGCAGGCGATCATACTGTTTGTATGGCTTTGAACCGACTTCGAAACTCTCCTCGATCTTTTCAAGATATTGGATGGTTTCAGCCGGCAGGGTGGCTTTTATCTTCTGGAAAAACGATTCCAGGGATTCATAAAAAACCGTGTCTTTTAAAACCGTCATCATCCCCCGGCTGAAATAAAGGGCCATCAACTCAGTCAGGTTCAACGGAATCGGAATGTTGTGTCGGACAGTGTCAAGTATCGACCACCGGTTTTTGCCCTCTACCCGGTCGGTAAAAATCGGGAAGCCGGCCAACTGCAGGGCCTCCAGATCCCGATACACTGTGCGCCAGTGGTATTCAAGTTCCCGGGCCAGATCGGCAGCTGATTTACCTCTGCGTGCGGCGATGAGGCTCTGCAAAATCCGCCACTGCCTGGCCAGTTGATCTCCCCGTGCCATAAACATCCTCCGATTTCATAAATGGTTAGCAAGATTATCGTCTGTCTTAAAAATAGCAGATGATGTTTTCGGTTGGCCGGTTGAGCCCGTTGAGCCTGTTAAAAGAGGAAAAATATCTAATTTTAGTTTTTTGCCGGCCAACGGGCAAACGGGCTAACGGGCTCAACCGGTAAATGGTTACACTTAAATCCGCTTTCAAGCAAGTGGTCAAGCGCTTGGAGAAAAATATTTTATTTTTCCCCAATAGTTTGTCCGGATCTGACAAACTGCCGTGGTAGTGTTGTATTCGAAAATGGCTGGATTTCCAGTCTTGTCTAGAAGTGGTTTGAAAGCCTCAGATTGTGTTCGAGGGCAAGGCGCAAGCCGAGTCAAAAGCGCAGCATACACGGTAGTATGT
>JASFGZ010000102.1:0-11126 GCA_050123495.1 Desulfobacterales bacterium | reverse complement strand
GATCAAGACGGCTCCGACCATGGACAAAGAGACATAAAGAATAAAAACTCGCCGGGCCACCAGGGGCCACACCGCCGCCATGGCCGGCAGCGTGGTGGTGGGTCCGGCAATCAGAAAAGCAAGGGCGGCGGCCGGATTCATGCCCTGGGTCAACAGGCCGCTGATCATGGGCAGGGCCGTCAGGCTGCTGGTATAGGTCGGCACGCCCAGAACCGCTGCGGTGGCAATGGCCATGGGATTATTGCGACCCAGTGCGGCTGTGATCCACTCCTGGGGCACGTATAGGATAATGAGGGCCTCGAGAAAAAAGGCCAGGGTCATAAATTTGACCACCATCGTCGTTGCGCTCAGCGTTTCTTTTAACAAACGCTGCCAGAAAGGAGTGCTTGCGCTATTGCAGCCGCAGTCCTGCGCGCTGCTGCAGTCGGAATCCGCATGCACTGGCGTGTTCAATATTTCAATCCTTGCCGGCGGGGGGGTCTCCAAGGGAATGATTGCGGTCGAACACGAACTGCAACCGGCAGCCGACTCGGATTTTAAGGGCGCGATGACGGGCGCGTATTGAAATTGGCCTTTAGAGTACGATACAGTCGTTGGCAACGAATGTCCCGAGGGTGATAGCGGCGCAAGGCTGTTTTTAAATGCTTGCCAGCTTTTTTTGAATAATTCTAGCGTGCTTTGTACCTTTGTCACCTTACGCGCCCTTAAGATCTGTTGCCCCAACCACCCTTTTTCCATAAGCATATGGGTAATGAAACCGGCACCCAGGCTTAAAACCAGGGTGGCGGCCAGACGCCAGATGGCCAGCTCCCAGCCGATCATTCCGACGCTTAAAAAAAAGATTTCCGGGTCCATAGATGGCGAGGCGATCCAGAACGACATCACCGGCGCCAGCGGCACCCCGCTGATCAACAGCGATGCAATCACCGGGATGACCCCGCACGAGCAAAAAGGGCTAAAGGCGCCCAGAACAGTTGCCAGCACAACGGCCACTACGGGTCTGGCTTCAAACGCGTGTTTGATATATTTGGACGCGCCTGACATCTGGACGGCCACTGCCAGGGGGATCGTTACAACCACATAGGGCCAGATGTGCAGGAATGCCTCGGCAATGAATTGGCTGATTTTTAGGACGGGCTCGAGCATGTTAATTTCCTCCTCAGGTTAATCGTATTTTTACGATAGTCAAATCCAAAAAAAATACACGCACGCTAATTCGTTCATCGTAATTTTACGATAAGCAGGGGTTAAAAAAATGCTGCCGGCAAAGCAGCTCCCGTCCAAGAGACGGGAATATTAAATCAATTTTAGAAAATATCAGTTACCACCGAACGAAACCATTTAATATTCTTTTCATCCAGTTGATAACAGGTTGCGGTGCCTTCGATAATCCCTGAAATCCAACCGGCATCTTTCAGCACCTTAAGATGCTGGGAAACGGTGGCCTGGGCAATGGGCAGATAATCGACGATATCGCCGGTGATGCATCCCGGATGCGTCACCAGAAATTTGATAATTTCAAAACGGATTGGGTTGCCCAGGGCTTTCAGCATGGAAACCAGCTGCTCCTGTTCTTTTCCGGCAATATTTAAGGTGCAACATGCCGGCGGTATCGCTGCTTTTTTGTGAGCCATCGTATGTCCCATTTGTTTATCGTAATTTTACGATAAACAGTATCAATCGAAAATGGGTTTGTCAACCCCAATTCGAATTTATTCACAATTTTTCAAAATGAATTGATGAAAATCGTTTTAAGCGGTAGATAAATTCTGGCTTTCATTGATCCCTTTGCAAACAATTTCAAGCGCATCTGATGGATGAACGCGTGAAAACCGAACATAGCCAGAAAAATGCGCATCCCTTTGTGAAGTCACCCCATAAGACGCTTTTATCCATGTCTTTGCCGGTGCTGCTGTCGCTAGTGGCAGAGCCATTGACGGGGCTGGTGGATACCGCTTTTGTCGCGCGTCTGGGCGCGGAATCGCTTGCCGCCCTTGGCGTCGGAACGGTAACGCTTTCAGGTATCTTTTGGGTTTTCAATTTCTTGGGGATCGGGACCCAGACAGAAGTTGCCCAGGCGTATGGGCGCCAAGAATTCAACGTCACCAGCGAATGGGGGGGCTCGGCACTGGTTTTAGGTGCCCTGATTGGATTGCTGCTGGTCGTCTTGGGTTTGCCTGGCGTGCCTTATGTGTCGAAAGTTATGGGCGCTAGCGGCGCTGTTTATGATCTGTCAGCGCAATACATTCAAATCCGACTTTTCGGGGCGCCAGCGGTTTTACTCTCCATAGCCGCCTTTGGCATTTTCAGGGGGATGCAGGATATGCGCACGCCCTTTTACGTGGCGATCAGCATCAATACGCTAAATATCATACTGGATGCGCTACTGATCTTCGGGTATGGCCCATTTCCCCGCCTGGGCGTTTTCGGTGCCGGACTGGCCAGTTCTGTCAGTCAGTGGGTCGGGGCCATCTGTCTGGTTTGGGTCGTCCATAGACGAATAGGCTTTCCCCATCGCATTCAACCTCGTGATGTCCGCAAGCTGTTTAAAATCGGCGGAGATCTTTTTATTCGGACCGGACTTCTGACAGCCTTTTATATGATCACCACCCGGGCGGCTACCCGCATTGGCGCGGATGCGGGAGCCGCGCATCAGGCGGTTCGTCAAATCTGGGTATTTTCATTCCTGTTTCTGGACGCTTATGCGACCACGGGGCAAAGCCTGGTTGGGTATTTTATCGGTCCCCGGTTGATCAAGCAAACCAGAAAGGTTGCGCGGATTGTTTGTTTATGGAGTTTTATTACCGGGCTGCTGATGGGCGTCATCCTGTGGTTTGGGAAGCCTATTGTGATAAAGTTTCTGGTTCCCCCTTCTGCAATAAACCTTTTCATCCCGGCCTGGGCCATAGCCGCTCTGATTCAGCCGGTCAATGCCCTGGCTTTTGCCACTGACGGAATTCACTGGGGCACCGGCGATTTTCGTTATTTACGCAATGCCATCGTCACCGCGACCACTTGCGGCGCTGTGGCCATCTACCTGCTCGATGAAAAAATGGGCGGCGCCCTGACCTGGATCTGGCTGATTACGGCTTTTTGGATCGTCATCCGGGCGCTTTTTGGGATTATGCGGATTTGGCCGGGAATGGAAAATAGTCCTTTAAACTTAAACAGCAAGCACGCCGATCCAAATTTTAAATAAAAAAGGTTGATTTTAAAAAGCGTTTAATTTATAGAAATTGGACTATTCCATAAAATAACCAACCACTTGTCTGACCCAACAATATAGACATCAATTACAGTGGATTGTGGATTTTTAGCTCTCGATTTTTTCCCAAGAAGGTCGGTACTACCTTTGTAAAATCTGTTTTTTATTCATGGTACTCTTTTTGATCTTCAGAAAGTTTAAATTTAGTTCCCATCAACCTGGCTTGACCATTTTCAATCGTTAAGCAAGTTTATTCGGCCGCAATATTCAGCGGGCCGGAAGTAATCATTTCACAATAAGGAGGCTTATGATGAATCAACGAAAAATAGGAAGACGTGAGTTTATGAAATTAACAGGGGGCGTTATCGGGGCCACCATGATCGCAGGTCCCGGCGCTGTCTTCGGTGCGTCCAAACCGGGAGCGCCAGTCGATCCCATGAAGATTACAACCGCCACTGCCACCATGGACCCGGTCAGACCTGAGGTGGCCAGGGTATGCGCCGATGCGTTCAAACAAATCGGTTGGGACGTCAAGGCAGACCCCATCGACTACAACCTGAATGTCCAAAAGGTGATCATGGAGCATGATTATGACATGTGGTTTGTCATGCTGTCCGGGGCCTCCATTCGTATCGACCCCAATGTTTTCATTTACCAGGTTCACCATTCTTCACAATATAAGAAGGGGGGCTACAATTGGTATGGCCTCAACGATCCTGAAATCGATAAAGTGGCGCTGGCCCAGCAACAGGAAATGGACATAGAGAAAAGAAAGGAAATCGTCTTCAAGGCACAGGAACTGTGTCATGAAGCACAGGCCCTGACAGTGGTTGCATATATGCAGATGACCACCGTCTATCGCTCCGATCGCATCAAGAATGTCGTCCCCATGCTGGGTGAAGGCACCGGCAGTTTCTGGACGGATATCAACATGGAAGTCGTAGAGGGTGACGGTTACGTGCGGACAGCTCGGCCGACGCCGCTGAAGCTGATGAACCCGGTGGCGGCCAAGGATACCACGGAGTTCATGGAGCTGCGGATGATCTATGATCCGTTGTTCAGGGTCGGTCCTGACGGGAATATGGTGCCCTGGGCGGCCGAGTCTTACAATGTGGTCGACCCATTGACGCTTGACTTAACCATCCGTAAGGGAATGCTGTGGCACGACGGCAAACCGCTGACCCCCGAAGACGTCAAGTTCACCTTCGATTACTGCAAGCAGTGGCAGCACCCCTTCTTCAACCAGATCCTCAAACGGGTGGCGAGCGTCGATATCACGGGCGCTAATTCCGTGCGCATCAAACTGGCGGAATCTTACGCCCCCTTTATCCCCAATCTATTGGGCGGCATGTTTCTTATCCCCAAACATGTCTGGCAGGATATCCCCGAGAAGGTGGATGTGAGCGATCCGCTCAACTATCCGAACGAAAAACCCATCGGCAGCGGTCCATTCAAGCTGGATTACTGGGACCGGGGCCGGGAATTCAAGGTATCGGCTTTTAAAGAGCACTTTAACCCGCCCAAGTGCGCCGGGATCATCGGGATCGTCTACGGCTCCCATGACGCGGTCGCCGCGGCCATCGAAAAAGGTGAATGCGACCGGAATCGTTACATCCTCAAACCCAGCCTTTTGCTGGATCTGCAAAAGGTCAAAAACGTCGTTGCCAAAGGATATCCCAACCATGGCTTTTACAGCCTGGGTTACCATACCCGCCGGCCGCCGCTGAACGATCCGGCCTTCAGAAAGGCCATCGCCCATATCATTCCCAAGGAATTGATCATCGAGGCCATATTGTCCGGCCTGGCTGATCCCGGCGGCTCGGTCATCGCACCGGCCAATAAATTCTGGCATAACCCGGCGGTCAAACCATTCCCGGAGGATATGAACAAGGCCAAGAAGATCCTGGCCGACGCTGGTTACACCTGGAAAAAGGGCAAACTCCACTATCCAGCCTAGGTGGAATATTACCTTCCGGCAAAGGAGGCGGCCTATACGCTCCGGCCGCCTCCACCTTAGTAGAGGAGAATAACGGTGCAAGAATATATCATCCGCAGAGTGTTATACACGATTATGACGTTATTTGCGGTCGCTACCATCCTATTTTTTATTTTCCGTGTCATGCCCGGCGATCCGACCGCCCAGGTGATCAGTCCGGCCCTGGATGAGGCTGCCCAGGCCAGATTAAAAGAGACCTTTGGACTGGATAAACCTCTAATTGTTCAATATCTGTTGTATCTAAAAAACATCGTAACCCTGAACTGGGGCCGATCTTACACCACCCAGCATGAAGTGTTCGGTATCCTTGCGTACCGATTTTGGAACACGATCTTTCTGATGGGCGCTGCCATGAGCTTTACCCTGGTGTTTGGCGCGGGCCTGGGCATGTTGATGGCCTGGAGACGCGGCGGCACCCTGGACGTGGGTTCCACTGTGAGCGCTCTGGTCCTCCAATCCGCACCCCCGTTTGTGACCGGCATCCTGTTTTTAATGATCTTAAGCTACCGGCTTGATCTTTTTCCCACCGGCGGTATGATGTCCCCGGGCATGCGATTGGAAACCGGAATTCAAATGCTTTTCAGCAAGGATTTTCTGCACCACCTGGTATTGCCGACAATCACCACCGCTTTTTACTATCTGGCCACACCAATGCTGATCATGCGGGATTCCATGCTCGAGGTTACGGGCAGCGACTTTATCGAGCTGGCCCAGGCCAAGGGACTGTCCCCCACCAGGGTCATGATGAAGCATGCCGCCCGCAACGCGCTGTTGCCGGTGTTTACGGTCTCATCGGTTCTGATTGGTTTTGCACTTGGCGGACAGGTCATCGTGGAAAAAGTCTTCTCCTGGCCCGGCATGGGTCAGTTGATGGTCGAGGCCGCCACTGCGCATGACTACCCGGTCGCCCAGGCCACCTTTTTGCTCTTGGCAGCTCTGGTCATCGTCCTGAACCTGGTGTCGGATATTGCCTATTGTTATCTTGATCCGAGGATATCCGTAGGTGGTGGAAAACACTGATGGTACCCGAGTTTGCGCATCCAACTGGCGACATTGAGTAGGAAGACGGCGGGTTATGCGGCGAGGCCAACAATGGCTTTGCCGTGCTTAACATATTCAAAACCGATTTTTATTGTAAGGGAGCCAATGGAATGAAACTGGAAAGCATAAAAGACTTTTTTGTTACCCAGTATGCAATTATCACAAGCAACCGTTTCGGCATATTCGGCGCCGTGATTCTCATTTTTTTCGCTGTGGTCGCAATCCTGGCCCCCTGGATCGCCCCTCACGATTTATGGGAATCGCTGCGGGATTCCAATGGCAAACTGGCCATGCTAAGGCCGCCCTCGTTGGAGTTTCCGCTGGGCACCACAGCAATGGGCCGCGACATTTTGAGCCAGATGATCCACGCCACTCGGACCACATTCCTGATCGGATTAGTCTCCGGGCTGATTTCCATCGTTATCGGTGCCAACATCGGACTCTTCTCAGCCTATTATGGTGGAAAAATTGACGAAATTCTGATGCGTTTTACCGATATTGTATACGGTATGCCATTTTTGCCGTTTTTAATCGTCCTTATCTCACTTTTCGGCCGTAATATTTGGTTCGTGATCATTGCTATCTGTTGCATCGTCTGGCGCACCTCGGCTCGAGTGGTTCGCTCACAGGCCCTTTCCATCCGGCAGCGGCAGTTCATCATGGCGGCCAGGGCCAGGGGCTGCAGCAATTTGCGCATCATTTACGGGCACATCATGCCCAACATTTTGCCCCTTTTACTTCTCTATACGTCTTTTAACATTGCCTGGTCCGTTTTAGCTGAAGCCGGGGCCAGCTTTTTGGGATTCAGCGATCCGGATAACCTTACCTGGGGCGGCATGCTCTATAGCCTCTGGATTTCGGGAAAGATCAGAACCGCTTGGTGGTGGTTCGCCTGGCCTTCGATCTGTATCATCTTGATGGTCAGCGCCCTGGTTTTCATCTCCCGGGCGTACGAGGAAGTGGCCAATCCACGCCTAAAACAGCGATAGCGGAGATAACACGATATGATTCTGGAAATAGAAAATCTCAAGACTCATTATCAAACAGAGCAAGGTGTCGTTAAGGCCAATGACGGGATCTCTTTGTCCATCGATGAAAACGAGGTCGTGGGCTTGGCCGGTGAATCCGGCTGCGGCAAATCGACCCTCATTCGAACCCTCATTCGGCTTGTTCCCAAAAGCGCTCATGTATCGGCTGACAAAATGAACTTCAAGGGGCAGGACATTCTCTCCATGCCGGAGAAGGATTTCCGGGAAAAAATTCTCTGGCAAGGAATTGGTCTGGTTCCCCAGAGTGCTATGAATGCCCTCAATCCGGTCTACCAGGTCGGCGACCAGTGTATCGAAGCGATCCAGGCCCACACAGATAACACCAAGGCTGAATGTGAAAAGATTGTCAAAAGGCTTTTTGACGCTGTGGGCCTTCAGGCCGGCATGATGAAGGCCTATCCCCATGAATTCAGCGGCGGTATGCGCCAGCGTTCCATGATCGCCATGTCTCTGGTTTTAAATCCTGACCTGGTTATAATGGATGAACCGACCACCGGCCTAGATGTTTTAGTTCAGGAACGGATCCTGAGAAACATTAAGGAAATCCGTAAGATGTCCGAGTCGTCGGTATCCATTTTGCTCATTACCCATGACATCTCCGTCATTGCAGAAATGAGTGATCGCATCGGAATTATGTATGCGGGCCGCTTGATGGAATTTGCCGAATCGATGGAGCTTTTCAATGAGCCCTATCACCCGTATACGCTGGGTCTTAAGAATGCCTTTCCCAGTATTCAGGCCCTCGATCGAGAACTCATTTCCATACCCGGCTCACCGCCATCTTTATTGGGGGACCTTCCTGGCTGCCTCTTTGCCTTCCGGTGTCCGTTTGTTATTCCGGAATGTGAAAAGGAAAGGCCGCCGGATCTGGAGATAAAACCGGGGCATTTCGTGCATTGCATTCGTACCGATCACGTAGAAGAATTTCGCAAACTAGCGGGAGACAAAAAGACATGGCAATCCTCGACGTCAGCGACTTAAAACAGTATTTCTATCTCGAACCCACCTTTCTGGCTAAACTGGTAGGCGGCAAGAAGCCCAGAATTATCAAGGCCGTCGATGGAATGAGTTTCTCCCTTGAGGCCGGCGAAATTTTGGGGCTGGCCGGAGAGTCGGGCTGCGGCAAGTCCACCTGTTGCCTGGCGATCGCCAAACTTCGGGAACCGACCGGCGGCACCATCCGGTACAAAGAAAACGACATCGCCGAGATGTCGAAAGAAGAGCTCCGAAAATATCGCCGTGAAGTTCAGCTCATTTTTCAGGATCCCTATGAATCTCTCAACCCGCGGTACACGGTTTTCGATCTGGTGGCAGAGCCGCTGCGAGCGCTTACCGATAAAAATAAAGCGGAGGTTAGCGAAAGAACCCTGGAAACGATCTCGATGGCCGGATTAGAACCTGATGAGTATAAAAACCGTTATCCTCATCAGATGAGCGGCGGAGAAAGACAGCGGGTGGGTATTGCCCAGGCTCTGGTTCTGGAGCCTAACCTGGTTATTGCCGATGAACCCCTGTCGATGCTGGATGTTTCCATTCGGGCCGGAATACTGGACCTTATCCGAGACCTGTCCGAACGAATGAACTTTTCATGTATCTACGTTTCCCACGACCTTTCCATTCTGTCCAACATCTCGGAGCGGTTAATGATTATGTATCTGGGCAGGATTATGGAACTCGGCATCACCAAGGAAGTAATCACCGAGCCCCATCACCCCTACGCACAGGCCCTCATAGCCGCGGTTCCGATCCCCAACCCCGCCTATACAAGGCCCATTCCTAAAATTAAAGGCGAAGTTGCCCAACCCATTGACCCGCCGCCCGGCTGTCGTTTTCAGACGCGATGCTTGCAGGTGATGGACATATGCAGGGGTACTGAACCCCCCCTCAAAGAAATAAAACAAGGGCACGCAGTCGCATGCCATCTCTACTGAAACATTTACTTTAAAAATTCTGTTTTAAATGAAAGTTCGGCCACCAGTACACTAAGGCCCAAAAAAAGCATTTGAAATTCAAACAGTGGCGGAACGATTAGCGATAATTTTAAACGGAAAAATTTGGAATGAAAAAAAATTTAAAATGCGCCGTATTGGGCAGTGGACATGGCGGTAGAGCCGTTTGCGGACAAATCGCTGAAAAAGACTATCCTGTCATGATGTATGAACCTCTGGCAGAGACAGAGGATTATCTGAAAATCAGGCAAGAAAAAGAGATATTTTTAGATGGCGACATCAAAGCCGGTGGCAAACTCAGCGGCGCCACCATGGCTATTGAAGAAGCAGTCAAAGACACCGATGTGATTATGGTCGTTGTCCCTTCTTTTGCGCATAAACCCATATTTGAAAAATTGGTCCCCAACCTCAGCGAGGGCCAGCATCTTATTATTGTGCCCGGAAATTACGGCGGTTTGCTGCTAAAGAAGATGATGTCTGATCGCGGAATCAAGCGAAGCATAACCATATCCGAAACGGTTTCACTTCCATACGCATGTCGGATTAACACATACAATACCGTCATGATCTATAAGAAAAAATCCCACCTGAAAATGGCCTCTTCTCCCAGCCGCAAAAACCCGGAAGCGATTGACATCATGAATGATATTTTTGCAAGTTATGTCGATTTCATCCCCGGTAAAAATTTGCTGGAAGTCGATCTTGATAACCCCAATCAAACCCTGCATCCACTTCCAGTGCTCTTAAATTACGGCGCCATCGAAAATCAGCCGGAAACCTTCCGTCATTACATGGACGGCATAACCCCCCTGATCTCTGAAAAAATGATGCATATGGACCAGGAGCGCCTTGCCATCGGCAGCGCTTTCTCCTTGGAGCTCATGTCGACGATGGAGCAGCTAAAAATATATTACGGAGATAATGACGCCAAAAACTATTATGAATATGTGAATAGTCCGCAAAGCCCATATACAGATGTCATCGGTCACAATGTGCACAGCCGTTATCTGACGGAAGATGTGCCAGGGCTGAATGTTCCCGCCATGCAGCTGGCAGCAAAAGCAGCAGTGCAAACGCCAATTATTGAATTGACCGTTCGGTTGACTTCCTGGCTGCACAGCGTGGATTATATTGCAACAGGCACGAATCTTGAGAAGCTCGGGATCGCCGATAAAGCGCCGGAAGAGATCGTTTCTCTGACCGCATAGTTTGATGCAGGCCTGTGGAGGATGGTTTGTCACTGCAGTTGAGGTGTGCGGCATGCGTTCTTTTCAGTTTGCAAATGCAGAAAAAAACACTTCTATTACGGGGGATTTTTTGACATTTTATTGACTAGATAGGAGGCTCAAATGAAGATTATGGTGGGATATGATCAATCCAATGTTGCCAAAGGGGCTTTAGAGCTGGCAAAAAAACACGCCAAAGCCTTTGACGCAAAAGTATATGTCGTCAGGTCATTGGCCCAAAGTCGTGAAATGAAACTGGAAGATATTCAAAAGGCTGAACAGGAACTTGAAAAAATAAGGCGGTCTTTCAGGGATGAAGGGATTGAATGCAAAGCCGAAGCCATTGTCAGCCCGATGTCTCCAGGAGAAGATCTGGTTCAATTTGTTAATGAAAGAGAAATTGATGAAATTATTGTAGGGGTCAAAAGAAGATCGAAAGTGGGAAAACTCATATTCGGGTCCAACGCGCAGTATATCATATTGATGGCGCCATGCCCGGTTGTTGCGGTCAAGTAAATATTCCTGCTATGCCCTCTGGTAGACAGGATGAAAGCGTATATCGCTCGCAAAATACGACATGCCCTTCTGACCTTATTTGCGATTGTGACAACTCTTTTTATTTTATTTCATGTGCTGCCCATCGACAGCACCGATCAGGTC
>JASFGZ010000101.1:0-11166 GCA_050123495.1 Desulfobacterales bacterium | reverse complement strand
TGAATGGGTTGCGTCTAAACCTTCATCGTCATAGCCGACAACGGAAGGTGCCAAATGCAATCGAATCCTGAAAATAGAGAGACACCACGGTTTGAACATGAAACCACAATCATGATTGAAAATTATCCGTCAGGCAAATACCATGAAGGCCGAATGTACAATTACAGTCGAACCGGAATGTATTTTGAATCAGACTTCGAACCCTCAGTGGGTTCTGACATTTTTATTGGTATTGAAGACTCCCCTTATTCTTCTGACCACGACGTTCGCCGGGCAAAGGTCATGTGGTGCGAAAAATTGCCCGACAACGCCTCATTCTATTATTATGGTGTTGGCGTAAAATACTATTAGAATCTATCTAATTCATACTTTAGACAGGATTAACAGGATTATTTGGATTTATTTTCTTCGCCACTTTCCAGAAGAAAGTGGCGAAACTCAATCCCGCCCTGCGGGCGGGAAATAATATCCCCAAATTGGCTGCCGTGGGGTCAAATTACTCAATAAACTTTCATTAAATGGCAATTAGTTTTTCATTCGCCGAAGGCGATTGAAATTTTTGGCTTTCATCTGGAAAGCCAAAAAAAATATCCAGTAAATCATGTTAATCCTGTCTAATACAAAATAAATTCAGATATTTTTCCGAATTTAACAAGCTCGGCCGGTTCAACCCGCCATCACCAGGACCCACCTAAAATCGTGATCACCGACTTTTGAGATAGCCTCTGATTATCTTCGAATAGACTGCGCTAAGTCATTTATCCGTTCGCGGATGTGGATTAAATATCTGGCCACTTTCCCGCGGTGGTCGGCGGTAACGGAATCATGTTCCCCTCTTAAAACAATCAACGGATCAAAAGTGCAGATCTGCTCCATCTCACGGAAGGCGATACGGATGTTTTCTTCACCGCCCTTTTCTTTTACCTCCGGGTAAAGGGTGACAAAAGTTCGAATAAAATCCCGCAGCACCAGAACGACCCCCTGGGTATAATAGATGCGGTCATCCAGCTCGGTATACGGCACCTCATCGTTGGGCTGTACTAAAAGACCGAGGGGTTGGTCAAGAAACTGGTTGCCAATGATAAAGGTGAGCATATTGTACATATCATCTGAGCGCATGTTGTAGACCGCCTCACCGCCAGCCAATTTGTCTTCGTATTCGCGCATCAATGCAATGGCTTTACGATATTGACTTTCAGTGGATGGAAACCACCAGCTGTCTTCGCTAAAGGCAAAATATTTTTCGCGGGTCTCCTTTAACAGGGTATTTTCGGCATCCACCGTGCCATACTTGGCCAGATTGGTTGAAAAAAAATTGATGAGCATTCGGGTTGCGAAGATGACACCCCGTTGCCTGTTGGCTCGATTATCAAGCCATCGGGTAGGAGAAATCACCAGGTCATTTACCGACCACCCCAATGCTGAGTCCATCTCTTCCTCCAGCCGGTTACTGAGTGCTGCACTGAGCGCAATTCCTTTTTTTGCTTCAGCTGAATTCGGCTTGATTTGATCGAGCGTGGTATGAATATTTGAGCTGAACCAGGGGAACCGCATCGAATCTATAGCAGTATAGCCTTGGTATACGCCCCAGTAAATACCAACGGTTAACGGCCAGATTAAAATAAAGGCAAGTAAAATAATCACACTCCACTTGCCAAAAGTTGTCATCTTGGGGATCAAAGATTTTTGCATAAGCGGTCCTTTGTCTGATCAATCGAAAAATTCAAATCATTTTTTTCAACCGTATTCCTGCATAAAAAAAGACGCGGGCTTTTTAGCTGTTCTAAAAATTTAAGTGCTTACTTACCAGCTGTCAACAAATTCTACAAGCCTACAAGCGCGTTTGCTGATTTTCATGTTTCGAACTGAAGTTTACATTCGCATTTGTCTCTTGACACCATTTGATAGCATGTTATTTTAAAATCCTTCTGAGAGGGAAGATATGCTAAAACGACTATATTTACTGATTGTCATGTCGCATTTGTTATTGACAACCGGATGTATCGCCATCGTCGTTGGCGCCGGTGCCGGTGCAGGCGCTTTTGCCTATTTTGAGGGCCAACTGAGTCGAACCTATGAGGCGGCGTACGAAACGACCTATCAGGTGTGCAAGAACATTTTGAAGGACTTGAATCAGCCTGTTCTCGAAGAGAAGACAGAAGGGACTGAAACAACAATCAAATCTGAACGCACCGATGGGACGCCCATGACGATAAAAATTGCCATCATTGATCCTAACTGGACCGAAGTTTCGGTAAGGACAGGTTTTGCAGGGGTCTGGAAGAAGGAAATCTCCGTGCAATTTCATGAGTTTATCGCCGAAAGACTCAAGAAGTAAAAGTCTGGCTTCAAAGCATCACGTTCTAGTTCTAAAAGGGCGCGCACGGTAATTCCAAAAAATGCTAAATACGCAATAATGGAATGATGGAAAAATGGAATATTGGCGACAAAGAGCGGAATAAATCTTAATTTTAAAAATTCTCCCACCCCCCAATAATGTTCAAGAACAACTAAACCCAGCATTCCAGTATTCCACTATTCCAATATTCCACAGCGTCATTTAGCAGCAAACTCATTCATTGGCTACCTTGCCTGATGGGTCAATGAATTCATAACGCAATAGCTACCCGTTTTTGCGGGAAAACGGCACTTCCAGATTTAACTCATCTATATGTTCCTGCTCCAATCGGTTGATCTCTTCGATATGGGCCTTCATGATTTGCTCAAGCCGCTGATCAAAAAATCGGTGTAGGCTGTAATTGCCGACAGCTGTAAAACCTCGTCGAATCTTATGGTACCCGCCCGCACCCGGATCAAACCGTTTGATACCGTTAGCAATGGCCCATTCAATGGGGCTGTAATAGCACGCATTAAAATGAAGGTTATTTATCTCTTTTGAACATCCCCAATATCGCCCGAACAATTGATCCCCCTTTGTGACCAGGAGAGACAGGCCCTGGGGTGAGTCCAAGTTTTCTTTAATAAAGGCGGCCACAAATAGCAAACGATGACGATAACCTTCTGCTAACCCCCTAAAGAAACTATCCTTAAGGTATTTGCAGCCCCAGGGACCGAATTTATCATTGGTGCGTTCGTAAAACGGATAAATTTCCGAAAAAAAGGTCTGTGGAATTTCATCTCCTTGAAAGATCCTTATTGTGACACCTTGCTTTGCAAGAGACCCCCGCTCCCGTTTAATATTATGTCGCTGATTGGAATTAAATTCTGCCAAGTAATCATCAAAGGACTGGTAGCCTAAATTTTGCCAAGCAAAACTTTGATGCAACCAGCCTATGAACCCATAGTTGATTAACTGCTGACGCCATTGCGGATCCACAAAAAGAAAGTTGCAACTGTAAATCCGGTACCGTCGACAGAATTGCTCAATTTCATTAACCATCAGTCCGGTTAATCGTTCCCGATCGTGTCCGGGTGCAATTAAGAAGCGATATCCGACCATCGGCGTAAACGGACTCATGCCGATAAGTTTGGGATAGTACGGAATTTTGAACCGATTTGCCACATCTGCCCAGGCGTGATCGAACACGAATTCACCGGCACTGTGCCCTTTGATGTACAAAGGGGCAGCCGCAATCAATTGATTATGAGACCAAACCGTTAAATGGTGGGGCAGCCATCCGGTCCGCTCGGTGATGCTTTCGGAGATCTCCATTTGGCGAAGCCACTCCCATTCCAGAAAAGGCGTGGGTAAAGGCTCTGCGAGCGCATCCCATTGATTCCGGTCTACTTCAGCAAGGTTTTTTAACCACACAGCATTATATGATGAATGGCCTGATGGGTGCATGAGGAACCTCGATTTAAACTCTTCTAAATTTAAGATCAAACATCTTCCATGTCACCCTTTTTCTCAAAAATTCCAATTGAAGGCTGTCGAATCGTGTCCGATCCCGCTCTAATGCACGCCTTTAAAAGCGCAGATTTTTTTTGGAATATTGAATATCGAAAACGGAATTTAGAATAATGAATTTTTTTGGTTTTTGATACTTCGACATTCATTATTCCTTGTTCGATAGTCTGCGGTTCAGTGTCGATTCGGTTCATAACCACTAACTTAAAGTTTATAGGCGGGGATCAGCGCCCCGTAACCTCCCTAAACTCAAACACAATATGCCTCGGAGCGCCTTGACAATCTTGCCAAGATAAGCATATTATGGCGTTAGAAATAGTGACACAAAAGGAAAAACAATGCCCCTTTATGAATTTAGATGTTTAAAATGTAATGATTGCTTCGAAATACTTGTTATGAAAAAAGAAGATGAGGTGGAGCTCAAATGCCCCCATTGCAAATCTGAAGAATTTGAACGGATTCTAAGCGCTTCGTCTTACTGCTCAAACAGCGGCTCTGAGAAAAGTGAAGGCGCTCGTACGCAAACCCGAAACTGCCCCAGCGGCAGTTGCACCACCTATGAAATACCGGGACCTGATGGTTAATTTCTAATCCTGCCTGGACAGCCAATTTTAATCGGTGCCTGCCAAAAACGAAACCAAACGCATCGGGCCAAATTCGTATTAACACCCATAAGGATATCTAAAGCCTTTAAAGCCGGTCTCAATTTAAAAAATCTATTACCGGATTGAATCGTTCCAATCAGGAATCCAGATGAGACAAATACATATTCAGGAAAAAAAACAGTTCAAAAAGCTTTTTAAACAAGAACAAATCGATAACTTCGAAGATCGATTTAAAGTTCTGGAAGCCTTTTTGCAAACAGAAAAGCATGTAACCATTGATGATCTGGTAAAATTTCTTGACCAGAACGGCTGGCAGCTCGATCCCGATTTTGTTCGAGAAACGATGCAGTTGCTGTGCCGTTTCGGGTTTGCCCATAAAAGCAGCTTTGACAACGGTGCCATTCGCTATGAACACCGTCATTTAGGCCACCATCATGACCACATGATTTGTACGCGATGCAGAAAGATAATCGAGTTCGAAGAGGATCACCTGGAGAAGCTCCAGAATAAAATTGCTGCAGTCCAGGGATTTCATATACTTCAACATAAACTGGAAATTTACGGCATTTGCGCGCAATGTCTCAAAGAGCGTATCCAGCTGATGCCGTTGATTATGGCAAGACCAGGAGAGCGGCTTATTCTCAAAGAATTTAGTGGGGGTGTCAGCGCCCGCATGCGATTGTTATCAATGGGGTTACGCCTTGGAGATGAAATTGAGGTCATAACAAACAATCGCCAGGGACAGCTGGCTATAGCGGCAGATTACAAACGCTATGTGCTCGGGCGCGGACTTGCACAAAAGATCCTGGTTGAACCCGTTGAACAAGCAAACAAGAACCCATAAATGGAATATTTTGAACCTGCATATATCAAAACCTTTAAAAAGGGGTTGTTGCAAGAAAAAATAAAAGCGGCCTACAAACTTTTGGGTTCCTGCAACCTTTGTCCGCGAAAGTGTCGCGTTGACCGGCTTTCCGGTGAAACGGGTATCTGTAAAACAGCCAAGCATGCCGTTATTTCCAGCTACAATCCCCATTTCGGTGAGGAAGCCCCTCTGGTGGGCACCAACGGCTCCGGCACCATATTTTTTACCCACTGCAATCTCATGTGTTTGTTTTGCCAGAACTTTGACATCAGTCATGAGGGCCATGGTCAAAAAATAGCCGATGCGGAACTGGCTGCCCTCATGCTCGCCTTGCAGCAGCACGGATGCCATAACATCAACTTTGTGACACCTTCACATGTGGTGCCTCAAATTCTTTCCGCCCTTGAGATTGCAATCCAAGAAGGTCTTTCAGTGCCTCTGGTCTATAATTCCGGCGGTTATGATCTTCCTTCGACGCTCAAATTGCTTGAAGGCGTGTTTGATATTTACATGCCGGACTTCAAATTCTGGGACCCGGAAATCGCCGAAAGCGCCTGCCAGGCCAGGGACTACCCCGAAATAGCGCGTAACGCCTTACGCGAAATGCACCGTCAAGTCGGCGACCTAACTGTTGATGAAGACGGCATTGCACAAAAGGGCCTGTTGATTCGGCATCTGGTCCTGCCCAGCGGGCTGGCGGGAACCCGTAAGATTATGAGATTTATCGCCCGGGAAATTTCAACCCATAGCTATGTGAACCTCATGTCCCAATACCGTCCCTGCGGGCGAGCCGCTGAAGTTAAAGGATTGAATGCGTTCCTTTCACCGGCCGATTTTCAAACCGCACTGCAGGAGGCAAAGACGGAAGGAATAACACGGCTCGATCGACCCCGGCGTGTCTTTTTGTTCCGGTAATTTTGGTTATCATCATGAACAAAATCTTTGTGGTGGGCGATATTCACGGGTGCTTTGAAAAACTCCGTGCACTCATGGACAAAATCCCGATAAATTACGCTCAAGATCAATTGATCTTTATCGGGGATTATATCGACCGAGGACAGAGTTCCATTGACGTGGTGGACTATCTGACGGATTTTAAAAAACGCGTCCCGGAAACCATATTTTTAAAAGGCAATCACGAAGATATGCTGCAAAATTACTTGGATGGTAGCGATCGGTTCACCTACCTGCTAAACGGGGGGCAGCGGACGCTGGATGAATATCTGAACCGGTCAAATAATCCGAAATCATTTCCGATTCCAGCCGAACACCTCGAATTTTTTAATTCTCTGCACCTTTATTATCAGAGCGAGGACTATATCTTTGTTCACGCCGGTCTCCGCCAAAAGGTGCCCCTTGAGTCACAAGAAAAGATGGACCTGCTTTGGATCCGTGATGAATTTATTCATTCTAATTTCAATTTCGGCAAACGTGTGATATTTGGACATACGCCTTTTAGGGAGCCACTCTTGCAGCCGAATAAAATCGGCATCGATACCGGAGCCGTTTATGGCAACCGGCTGACCTGTATCCAGTTGCCCGAAATGGAATTTTTTTCGGTATGACGTCTTCGCATCCCCACTTAAACGGAAATGTGCTCGCAGGAAAGGCGCATTGTCAAAGACAAATAAAATCCGGCCTAAGCTTGACAACTGGCATCAATTTCGCTTACCTGTCAACTCGAAGGGGTTTCAAAACATACGAACAAACTGTCAACGAATGTGGGATTCCATCGACACCAATGATGAATGATCAAAATACGGGCAATGGATCTTAATGCTAGCGTGAGGAGGCAATCAGATCGCCATGAAAATCCAATCCATCATCATTCTATTACTGATCAGCGTGTTTGCGGGCGCAGCCAATGCGGAGCGGCTGGCGGTATCAGCCCCTGTCGCGAATATTCGTTCCGGTCCGGGAACCAGCCACAATGTTTTATGGAAGGTGGAGCAATATTTTCCTGTTTTTGTGATTGAAAAATCCGGTGAATGGTACCATTTTGAAGATTTTGAAGGCGACAAAGGATGGGTGCATCGGTCGCTTGTGGGTAAGATCCCGGCGGTGATTACCAAAACTGACGCCTCCAATATCCGCTCGGGCCCCGGTACGAGTCACCAAATACTTTTCACGGTTGAAAAAGGTATACCTTTTAAGGTCCTCAAACGCGAAAACAACTGGATTCACATTGAACATGCCGATGGTGATAAAGGCTGGATCCACAAGTCACTGGTCTGGTAGCCGTCATGCAACCGTTTCCAAATATTCGGAAAGATAAAAAATTGATTGTTGGTGTCGGTTCGGCTTTAATTGATATTCTGGCTTACGAGGACGAGGATTTTTTAAACAAAAGCGGTGCAGCCAAAGGCGGAATGACCTATGTGGAAAAGGAATTTATTGAACAAACCCTGGCGCGGTTATCCAAGCAGCCCATTACCGTACCCGGTGGGTCCGCCTGCAACACCGTTGTCGGGGTCGGCAGACTCGGTGGGGTCGCACGTTTTGTCGGCAAATGCGGCGGTGGGGAGCTGGGTAACTTTTTTGAAAATGATTTAAAGCGTCAAAATGTTGAACCGGCGCTTTTGCGATCAAATTCGCCGACAGGTCGGGTTCTTTCAATTGTGACCCCCGATGCCCAACGCTCCATGTTTACCTGTTTGGGAGCATCCGCCGAAATGTTACCACAGGATATATCTGGAAATTGCTTTGAAAGCGCGGCCATCGTTCATATCGAAGGCTATCTTCTGTTTAACTCGCAATTAATTCTAAAGATTCTAAAAACAGCCAGGGCTTCGGGCGCATTGGTATCGCTGGATCTACCCAGCTATAATGTTGTCAAGGAATCCCACGAACTTTTAAAGCACATCGTTGAAACCTTCGTTGACATACTCATGGCCAATGAAGATGAAGCCCAAGCCTTTACCGGACAGCCAAATGAAGACCGTGCCCTCAATGCCCTGGCCGAAAAAGTCGATATTGCCGCGCTTAAAATAGGGAAACGGGGTAGTTTGATCGCCCACAATAATGAGATACTCCCGATTCGTCCACAGGGTGACGGGCATGCTATCGATACCACCGGAGCCGGTGATTTATGGGCAGCAGGCTTTTTATATGGACTGGTCAACGGGTATCCGCTTGAAAAATGTGGCGCACTTGGCTCCGCCTGCGGATATGAAGTATGTCAGGTAATGGGCGCCAATATTCCCGAAGCGGGTTGGGAGAGGATTCGGAAATTAGTTAAACAATTCTCTTGAAAATAAAAAGAGCGATGCTATAAATTGCTTTTTTTAATAAATCGAAGAAATGCCTAAAGTGCACTAAAGTTGGAAGTGCCTAAAGTTAAGGAATCGCTCCGCTCCATCTTTTAATATATGACAGAATTCCTTAACTTTAGTCACTTTAGATCACTTCTAACTCTAGCTCACTTAAAATCAGCAGGGAGGTTAAATGGCAACGCGGAAGAAAAGCCGGAAGGAACTATTAAAAAAGCCGGATGAATTTATTACGTTAACCGGAAAGGCAATTCGCTTTTTCTCTAAATATCAAAAGCCCATTACCTACGCCCTGGGCGCAGTTGTAGCCGTCGTTTTAGTCATCTTTGGCTACCGGTTCTTCGCCCAACGCGCAGAAGTAAAAGCATTTTCATTGCTTGAACAAACCATGGCAAAATATGAAGCGCAAAAAAAGGCAACGTCTCCAGACGAGGCCTATAAAAACGTATCGGCGGAATTTCAACGCATCATAGAAAAATACGGTGGCAATGCAGCTGGGAAACTTGCCAGAGCCAGTTATGCCAATATAAGTTACGCTGCCGGAGATTACAACAAAGCCATCGCGCTTTATAAACGATCCTTAAATGACTTTAAAGATCACCCAATGGTTTATCACCTGATTCTCAGCGGTCTTGGATACGCTTATCAGCAAATTGGAGATAATCCCAATGCCGCTATATATTTTGAAAAACTATCTGCGGCAACAGACTCGAACAATCGCGATGAAGCCCTTTTTAACCTGGGAATGATTTATGAAAAGTTAGGCGATACGGACAAGAGCCATCAGGCGTTTAATCAAATTCTTTCAAACTACCCGAACTCTATGTATTTTGATATTGTAGAAGAAAAATTATCCGAAACGGGTCTGGATTCATCCTCCTGATGGTCCTCGAACATCCAAATTATACTTCTTAATTTTCTGATTCAGGCCACTTTTACCAATACCGAGCAAGGCGGCCGCATGGGATTGGACATTGTTGGATATTTTTAACGCCCGCTCGATCAGGGTTTTTTCGATCATCGCCAGCGTGTCATACAGTTTTGCATCCGCCGGTATTCCTTCAAGATGCAAGGTATTGTAAACATTATCTTTAAATCCTTTCGGAAGATCCGACACCCGGATAATTTCACCGGGAGACAGGATCATAACGCGCTCGATGACGTTTTCAAGTTCCCGAATGTTTCCAGGCCAATTGTAATCATAGAATAGCCGGTCCACCTCCTGGTCGACGCCGATAACGGAAACAGCCGATTCGCGCTCGGATGCATATTTTTCTATGAAATGATTCACTAATAGACGAATGTCCTCCTGACGCTCCTTCAGCGGCGGCAACACAATATGAACAACATTTAATCGATAATAGAGATCCTCGCGGAATCGACCCTCCTGCATTTCTTGCTGCAAATCTTTGTTGGTCGCCACAATAATGCGGATATCCACTGATATGGTTCGAACCCCTCCCACACGTTCAAAAACTTTTTCTTGAAGTACCCGCAGCAGTTTGACCTGCAGATTCTGTGACAGTTCACCGATCTCATCCAAAAAAAGAGTGCCGCCGTCAGCCAGTTCAAAACGGCCCTTCTTAGTTGCCACAGCACCGGTAAAGGCACCTTTCTCATGACCGAAAAGTTCGCTCTCCAGCAAGTTTTCAGCAAGCGCCGAACAATTTACGGCGACGAAGGGCTTTTCGCGTCTGGGGCTGTTAAAATGAATCGAGCGGGCCACCAGCTCTTTTCCGGTGCCGCTTTCACCTTCGATTAATACAGTGGCAACGGCAGGAGCAACTTTCTGAATGGTATCAAAGATATCTCGCATCTTTTTACTCTTACCGATAATGTTGCCGAAATGATACTGGGATTCAACTGCATCACGCAGCCGCCGGTTTTCCTTGACCACCTGATACATGGATATGGCTTTTTTTACATAAATGATCAATCGCTCGTTGTCGAACGGCTTCAAGATATAGCTGTAAGCCCCTTTCTGCATCGCCTCGACAGCCTTGTCTACCGTGCCATGGGCGGTCATCATGATGATTGGAAGGTCCGGATCGACGTACTTTATGTGCTCAAGCAATTCGATACCGTCCATGGCGGGCATTTTCATATCGGTGACAATCAAGTCAAGGTCAGATGTTTTGTGAACGTCAAGCGCCTCGCGCCCACCAAGAGCCGTCAATACTTCAAATCCCTCATCCTCCAAAACAGCACTCAAAATGGTTAAATAATTTTTTTCATCATCTACAATTAAGATGGTTTCCATGGCGATATGGCCTTATATGCTCAAGTTTATAAATTGCTATCCGCCGGGGAGGTGCCAACCGCCTCGTTATCATCGGCCTTATGTTTAACCGGCAATTCGATGGTGACACGTGTTCCGCGGACGGGTCGATTCACAATCTGTATACTGCCGCCGTGGGATTCGACAATATTCTTTACAATTCCCAGACCCAGACCGGTTCCCATTTCCTTGGTCGTAAAAAACGGATCCCATATTTTTTCTAGATTTTCGTTTGGAATCCCTTGCCCCTCATCATCAAAATGAACCGTTACGAGATGGTC
>JASFGZ010000100.1:0-11189 GCA_050123495.1 Desulfobacterales bacterium | reverse complement strand
GGGTACGGCTTGACCCATAATCTGGGCGGCTTTCCGGCTATGAATGTTTGTAGTATCTCAATAATCGGCAAACATAATTAACAGCAGGCACAAGGCGTAAGGCTCGAGGCACAAGGCATACGTTGAAATCAGAAAAAACCCGTGAGCCGTGAGCCCTGGGCCGGGTGCCGTTGATACAGTGAGCTTAACCGATGGAAATTCTAAAATACACCGAGGACCATCGGAATTTCAGAGAACGGCTGCGTCGTTTTCTGGCAAAAGAAGTGACGCCCCACGCGGATCAATGGGAAAAGGATGGGATCGTCCCCAAAGAGGCCTGGAAAAAAATGGGCCGGGCCGGTTTCCTGTGTACGGAAGTTTCACCCGATTATGGGGGTATGGGCGGGGATTTCCTGTATTCCGTTATCGTAACCGAAGAGATCTCACGGACCTATCAAAATGGTCTGGTTGCGTCGCTGCATAGCGATATCGTCGTTCCGTACATCACTGCATTCGGTTCGGATAAAATTAAGAAAAAATATCTTCCGGGCTGTGTCTCCGGTGACATCATATCGGCAGTGGCCATGACAGAACCGGATGCCGGCAGTGATCTTGCCGGCATAAAAACATCCGCGGTTGAAGAAGGCGATGAGGTAATCCTCAACGGCTCCAAAACGTTTATATCCAACGGCATTATCGCCGATCTGGTAGTGCTGGCGGCGCGGGACCCCGTGGTAGAGGATCCGTACCAGGCCATTTCGCTCTATCTGGTTGAATCCGGAACGCCGGGTTTCGAAAAGGGGCGCCGGTTGAAAAAAATGGGACTGTGGAGTCAGGATACCGCTGAACTCTTTTTTTCCAAATGCCGCATACCCAAAACGAACCGCCTGGGTAAAAAAGGAGACGGGTTTTTAATGCTCATGGAAAAATTGCAGCAGGAACGTCTTGTTTGCGCTATCTGGGCGGTTGCAGCTGCAGAGCGCATATTGGAATGGACCACAGCGCATTGCCGCAACACCCGTATTTCAGAAAAACCCATCTCGAAGTTTCAGGCCGTCCAATTCGGCCTGGTGGAAATGGCCACCGAGGTAAAATTGGGTCGAACTTTTGTCGATAAACTCATCAGGGATCATATAGAAGGCGAAAATGTGGTGATCGAGACGTCCATGGCCAAATACTGGACCACCGACATGGTCAAGGAGATTGCAGATCGTTCACTTGATTTTTGCGGCAGCTACGGAATTCTGGAAAAATGCCCGATTGTTCAGGCCTGGCGGGATGTGCGGGTGATGTCTATCTTCGCGGGGACGAATGAGATTATGAAGAGCATCGCGGCCAAATTCATGAACCTTTGAACGGGCTTCATAAGCATTATCTCTTGCCCGATAGCTTTGTTATTCGTCGTCAAGGTTCGCTTACGTACTACTTGTACGCTGCGCTCCCTCTCCTCCTCATAGCCGCACTATCGAACAAGATCTAACGCTTATGAAACCCGTTTAACCTTATTTTTAAATTGAGAGCTCTGCGAGAACTTCAATACTCTTTTGAGTCTGGCGTTTGAAGACCAGTTCCAATGTTTATTTATTTTTGTTTTCAATTCATTCGCAAAATGTTAAAAAACCGACCAGGTTATCGAAAATAAAGAGGCCATTCAAAAGGTTGCAGGAGAAATAAAGTGGCAACTGGAGTCAACGACCGCCCGCATAGCGGGTGGCTTGGATTTTACCGCCACAGGCGGAAAAAGACAGGGGCACGAAGTGCCCCAATCGTAGCGGGTTTGGAAAACCCAATCAGTCGAAGAGATTTTTTGAAGTATTCCGGGACAGCCGGCGGCGCTTTGCTATTAGGTATACATGGAGGTCCGGTTATGGCAAATCGTAAAAGTCAAGTGGCGTTTCTAAGCACCGAAGATCGAAAATCAGGGGTTTCATTATCTATAAAAACGTTGGGTATAAACCCGGTCAAGAACAAAGATGTCCTCATCAAACCCAATTTCAATACCGCCGACCTTACCCCTGGATCAACGCATAATGATACACTGGTTGCCCTGGCAGAAGAGGTCTGGAAGATGGGAGCCAAATCGGTCAGTCTGGGTGAGCGAAGCTATCCGCCTACCCGATCGGTCATGGAGCAAAAGGGTATCCTTCCGCTGATGAAAAAACTGGATGTTAAAATTATCGACTTCGATGATCTTGACGAAAAGGACTGGGTTAAGGTCAAGCCCAAAGAATCTCACTGGCAGGACGGATTTCGGGTCGCGCGACCCATCCTGGAGTCCGAATGTCTCATTTCGACCTGCTGTCTGAAAACCCATCAGTTCGGTGGTGTATTTACGATGTCGCTCAAGCTTCATGTCGGCGTGGTTCCGACAAGCCGGCATGGCTATAAATATATGAGCGAACTCCACCAATCACCCCACCAGCGCAAACTGATAGCGGAGATAAATGCGCCGTTTAAACCTGATCTTATCGTGCTGGACGGAATTGACGCTTTTGTGGATGGCGGTCCGGCGAGTGGTAAACGCGTCAAAGGCAATGTTTTTCTCGCCTCCCGTGATCGCGTGGCGATTGATGCTGTTGGGCTGGCGATATTGCAATATCTGGGAAGCAATCATCGAATTATGAATACAAAGATTTTTAAACAGGAACAAATTGCCAGAGCCGTGGAACTTGGTTTAGGGGCGGCATCTCCATCAGAGATTGAGGTAATATCTGCCAACGCGGAGAGTCAAAACTATCGAGACCGCGTTGATGAAATATTAAACCAGGGTTAATGTCATCCGAACCTGTTTTGAGTAGCGCTCAGGTATAACAAGAAGCGTGCAAGGTTAAACAGCATCTCGCATTTTCTAAAACCAACTAAAGGAGAAGAAAAAAGATGAACAATCAACACACTGTCATAGGATTGATGGTTGTGCTGCTAACATTATTGCTGGTAATCTCCGGAGCGCAGGCCGCAGACGTCTCTGTCGGTGGCGGTATCGGATTCAAACCCGACTATGAAGGTTCATCTGACTACGAAGCGGTTCCCGTCCCATTTGTCAATATCATTTTCAATCACGGGATGTTTGTAAAATTGTTAGGGTTGAATCTCAGAGCCAACCTGATTCCCGAAAAGATGTGGAGTTTGGGGCCGGTGTACAATTATCGTGCGGAGCGCGACGATGTGGACAACGACGCCGTGGATAATATGAAAAAAGTAAGCGATGCCAATGAGGTGGGTGTCTTCGGCGGCTTTATGATCGATAACTGGTTTGTTTCTTTGGAATTTTTGACCGATGTGGGCGAAGCACATGATGGGTGGTATTCCAAACTGAAAGGCGGCTACAATTGGATCATAAACCCCAGCTGGGCCCTTTCAATCGGCGCCTCCACGACCTATGCCGACGATGATTATATGCAAACCTATTTTGGGGTCACTGCTGCGGATGCAGCCCGAAGCGGCCTGGACGAGTACGAAGCGGATTCGGGTATCAAAGATGTGGGTATTGATATAGGCTTGAACTGGATGATTACGCAAAGTTGGAGTGCCAGGGGCCTCGCCAGCTATACCCAATTGGTGGGCGATGCGGATGATGACAGCCCGGTAGTGGACGAAGGGTCTGAAGGCCAGTTTTTCGGCACTGCGCTGATCGTATACACTTTTTAACAAGCGCCCCCCAATGCAATTGAATGAAGAGCGGCAGTGCTGTGTGGCTATTAAAGGTGACTGTCAACTGCGTCATTTCGGGAAAAAAGAATCAAAAATGCAGGGTTTCGAGAATAGGGTCAGATCTTTGAATTTGACAAGTAAAGCATGTCAGAAAAACATTTAGGGTTTATTATTTTCAATAAATCGCATTTCTAAGAGCCGAAAGGCGGTCCCCCAAGATATAGTATTCGCAATATTTTTTCCGAATCCGCTCTAACGCTTGCAATCCGATCAGATCTTTTGATATTTTAAATTATGCTTTCAGATTGGGGTATACTTTAATTTCTATTCCCTGTGAAAAACACAGGTTAGGGCTACCGGGTTTTTTCTGATGCTTGGCTTAACAGTCTCTAACCCCATCTGGCAATTGGCTATGTTTATAAACGTTTTGTCTCTTCTGCACTGAACGCTTAGAAGTCAGAAAGGAGAGGTCTGTCATGACAGAAATCAAGAGAACGTATTGTGGAATGTGCCATCCGCGCTGTGGTCTTCGATTGGAGATCGAAAACGGCAGGGCAGTGAAGGTCACGGGAGATCCGGAGCATCCGATTACCAGAGGGCGGATTTGTAATCGAGGCAAATTGATGCTCGACCATGTTTATCATCCAGATCGTCTCAATTACCCGCTCAAGCGCAAAGGCGAGCGGGGCGCGGGCAAGTGGGAACGCATTCCGTGGGAACAGGCATTGGACGAGGTCTCGGAAAAGCTGTCTTCTCTGCGGGATAAATATGGGGCGGAGACCCTGGCATTCACCCATGGCACTAAACGGACCTATCATTGGGATCAGCGTAGATTTTATAACCTGTTCGGTTCACCCAATATCTGCGGGGCCAATAATGTCTGCATGTGCCCAAGCCAGGCCGTCGAATACGCTACCTATGGCGGATTTGCCCGGGGCGATGTGATGCGGGCAAAATGCGTGGTTTTGTGGGGGCATGCGCCCTCCCAATCCGATCCCATCGGCCTTTATGCCATGATTCTCAGGGCCAAAAAGAACGGCGCTCAGCTTATCGTGGTGGACCCCCGTCGCATCCCCGAGGCGGAAAAGGCGGACATGTTCCTCCAAATCCGTCCGGGGACCGATGTGGCCCTGATGCTGGGCTGGTTAAGCGTTATTATTGAGAGTGAGTTCTACGACCGTGACTTTGTAACAAACTGGACTGTCGGATTTGACGATCTGAAGGCCGCGGTAGCGGTCTATACCCCGGAGCGGGTGGCAGAGATCACGTGGCTCACACCAGAGCAGGTGGTCAAATCGGCCAGGCTCTATGCCGGGTCAAAACCCGCGGTGATCACCTGGGGTTTTGGCCTGGACAAGCAGGGTGTGAATGCCACACAGGCCGCCAGGGCCCGGGCCATCTTAAGGGCGATTACAGGGAACCTGGATGTGCCCGGTGGTGAGCCCCTTGGTTGGGCCGACCCAATCGGTAAGATCATCGCTAACGACGAGTTGGAGTTCAATGAGGCCCTACCCGCAGAGCAGCGGGCTAAGCAATTGGGCGCCGATGAATATCCCTTTTTCGGGTTCCCAGGCTGGGAGAAAAACGCGGAGGCCAACCGTCGGCTCCCCCGCGATTATATGCATCCGCCCCTTGCGGACATGACGAGCGTGGCCCATGCGCGGGCGGTCTGTGACGCCATAATCAGCGGCAAACCGTATGCGGTCACGGCAGCCATGTCTCTGGCCAGCAATCCTCTGCTCGCACTGGCCAACACACGGCATGTATATGAAGCCCTGAAGACACTTCAGCTTTACGTAGTAGCAGAATATTACCTCACCCCATCCGCCGCCCTTGCCGATTATGTTTTTCCCATCTGCTCCACCATAGAAACGACCGAACTTTGGTTGGCGTCGGCTTTCTGTGTGGCCTGCCCAAGGGGGATAGAGCCTCTCCATGAACGCCGCAACCCGTATGACTTTTGGCGGGGACTGGCCGTCCGGTTGGGGCAAAAGGAGCACTGGCCCTGGGAGACAGTGGATCAGGTGTGGGACTGGTGCCTAGCCCCCGTGGGCATGACTTTCCAGCAGTTGGTGGAGAAGAACGGACTGTTTGGCAGGCGGACGTATCGGCGCTATGAGCGATTCGGTTTTGGCACGCCATCGGGTAAGGTGGAGCTCCGATCAAGTATCTTGGAGGATCTGGGTTGTGAGCCCCTACCGGTCTACAGGGAAATGCCTCATAGTCCTGCAGGGTCCCCTGACCTATATAAAGAATATCCGCTGGTCCTGATTACCGGAAGCCGCTTCATGCCCGTGTATCACTCCGAGCAGCGCCAGATCGAAAGGGCACGAAAGCAGAATCCCGAACCTCTTGTAAGCCTCCATCCAGACACAGCAGCAGGCATGAATGTGGCTGACGGGGACTGGGTGCGGGTGGTTACGCCTATAGGGCGCATTCGTGTAAAGGCACATCTGACTGATATTTTGGATCCCCGCATGGTGGATGTGCAGCATGGATGGTGGTTTCCAGAGCGGAAAGAGGCGGAACCAGAATTGTTTGGGGTATTCCAATCCAATGCCAACATCCTCTGCCCTGATGAACTGGAGTTCTGCAGCCCAGAGATCGGTGGTTGGCCCCACACGGCACTCTTGTGTCGAATTGAAAAGGAATAGAAAATCCTATCCGTATCAAAGGTTGAGCATACCGCAATTGTATTGAGATATCCGTTTGTAATCACAACCCAGAAAGGTGAATCCAGAACATGGAGCTGCCCTTTCTATTTCCTCAAAACCGTATTTGTCGGGACCCTGATTTGACACGAAAACCGAAAGCGCGATAAGTTACATATATCCATTGGGTATCTGCAATAATTTCATTTAGTGTAATAGTTGGCCGTTTCTCAATCTATCTTTTATTTTAAATTGGTTATATCATTCTATACAAAAAGGAGGAATCGGCATGTTTAGATGCATCCGTGTTATTTACATTGTCCTAATTTTAGTAATCCTGATGACGGGGTGTACCACCATTTACAAATCTGCGGTTGATGAGCGCAGCGTTGGTGAACAATATGATGATCAGAAAATTACAACGGCGATCAGGAAAAAATTTTCAGATGACGAAAAGATCAAATACTTCGACATCTCTACCTACGTTTACAATGGCCATGTATATCTGGTTGGCGAGTATAATACCGTGGACCAAAAGAACCAAGCAGTGAAATTAGCCCGGGAAGTGGAAGGTGTAAAATCTGTGACGGATTATTTCTTACCAAAGAAGGAAAACGAGACCTGCGGGACGACAACCAATCTTAAATTGTCTGCCAAGGTAAAAACAAAACTTATTGGCGACAAAGATATTTCTTCAACCCAGGTCGAGGTTAAAGCTTTACAATGTAATATAATTCTTTTGGGTTTGGTAGGTTCGGCAGATGAAATAAAAAAGGCAATCTCCCATTCTAAAGCTGTGGAAGGCGTACGCAGCGTAAAATCATTTTTAAAACCCGTGAAATAGAAAATGGTGTCAGAAATGCTTTTATAAAAATTACACTGACCTTCTGCCAGAAAGCAGCCCTAGATTCAAACATACTGATTTTTCCAACCTATTCAAGGTCTGCAAGGTCCTAATATAATTGTGATGTCGTTTTTATATCTCAACTAAAAATTCCGTTACCTACGTTACGATCTGCGATTGTATATGTCGGTATAGGCAACCCACACTTCGACTGAATTGTTTAGGGGCTGTAAAACTCGAGTTGTCATCTATCAATTGTCGACTTGATTTGCAAAAGAAAGATAAAGTTCAGAGCGAATAACGTTAATTCTTGATATAAAAGCGCATAATCGGCCGGGTTTCGGAGCGGCGCGCACACTCCTTAAATCCCACCTTCGTATAGGCCGAGGCCAGACCCGTCCAGGCAAAGGCATCCGGCATTTTGTCTTTTTTAGGCGCCACCGGATAGGCTTCGACAACCAGACCGCCCTGTTTTTTAACATAATCAACGGCAGCCTTTAAAATCTGAATGCTTAAACCTTTGCGGCGATAATTTTTTTCCACAAAAAGACAGGAGATCGACCATACCGGCAAATCATCAACCGGTTTGAGTATGCGTGAGCGTTCAAGTGCCGGGAAGTGATCACGGGGCGCCACCGAACACCAGGCCACCGGCCGGCCCCTGGAAAAAGCCAGAATTCCCGGGATTTTACCCGAGTGAATAATGGCTTTCATGGCTTTGCGGTTGCCAGCGCCTTTCTGGTTTTCGAATTCTTTGCGCGTCAGCCGCCAGAGCATGCACCAGCAACCCCCGCATGCACCCCTTTCGCCGAATAAGGTTTCGAAATCGGACCATCTTTTTTTCGTCACCGGCGAAAATTGCAGGTGTAAATCATTTGCTTTCATTTTATGCATTTCTTTTCATTATTCATAAGATGATGTCTTTACCGTCTTCGGCATACTCGAGTTCAAGGCTGTCGAGACGGCGGAGCATATCATCGCTCATATGGGTCAGAATAATTCGTTTACAATCCAGTTCAGCTTTCTTTTCCATCAGCGTCTGATAATTCAGATGATACTTTATCTTTTTCTCATAAAAGTACGCTTCGGCGATAAAAAGGTCCGCCCCCCGTGCGACAGTAATAAGATTATCGGTCCACTCCGTATCACCGGAATATACGATTGATTTGCCGGCACACTCGATTCGCAGGGCATAGGAGGGCGATCCGCTGGCATGCGCGACCCCTTCAGCCGTAACAAAAACCTGACCGATTTCGGTGCGGGCACCCTTCTGCAATTCTAAGAATTCTATTCCAAATTTTTGCTTTACCCGGGAGGATCCGGGAAACATGATTTCCATGGCGCTGTGAATACGGTCTTTTACCCCGGGCGGGCCGGCAATTAGCAGAGGTTTCGTGCGTTTTGAAATCAACTGGGAATCGAGAATAAAAAACGGAACGCCGCCGAAATGATCGCCGTGCAGATGGGTGATGAGGATCTTATCAATATCAGCGGTTCTGACACCAAACCGTTTCATGGAAATCAAGGCGGATGCACCACAATCCAAAAGGAATTTAGTTCCGGGGGCCTCGATCAAAATGCAGATTTGCAATCGGCCTCCGCTGCCGAAGGCATCACCGCTTCCAAGGAATTTAACAGATACGGGTTTCATTTTAATTTATGGGTGAATATTCGTCCATGACAATTCAAGTCAGCGCGCAACTTGTTTCGAAACCGCCTGACGGATGGTTTAGAGCGAATCCAATAGAGATGAGATTTGCAACGGCAGTCTGAAGCGCCGAAGCCGGCAACCGGTATGGTTGCACCCTTTGAACGTCCAAGCACCATTGCCCACAAATGCTCGTGGTGTCCGGAATCGTATGTATACCATATTTCATTTAGACGCAAATAAGCGCGCAAATAATCGATGTGCCAGTGCGGACGGACTGCGATTCTTTCATGATGAGCAATTCGAGCCTCTATGCCCCCGGGACCAAAGGCGCTGCCCGCATAAATATAATAACCCGGTTGAAGCAAAAGCTGTCCGAGTTTTCCAATCTCAATCGTATGATCAGAAGAAGAGGCCAGAATCAAGGCATATGTGCCGTGTTTTGCGAGCATTTCCTCATAGAATTTTAATTAATTAAAATTTTCTAGCAAATATCGTGGTGTGGTAAATTCGAAATTCGAAATCCGAAAACCGAAATAAATCCGAATGTCAAATGATCAAAATTCAAAACGTTTTAACCATTTGAATTTCGGATTTAAAAAATTGTTTCGAATTTCGAAATTCGTGTTTCGAGATTACGCGTCCCTACTTTAATATGACGGACAAAGTTTAGGTCAGGCGTAAAAATCATTTAAGATCCAAATTTAATCTACCGTACAGTCTTTCTGTATTATCTGAAACGGCTGCGATTACCTTTTCTTCACTGCTATCTTTCAACTCGGCAATTGCTTTGATTGCTATGGCAGCGTTGGCAGGCTCGTTGCGCCCATTCGGAGAAGGACCCAACACCGGGCTGTCGGTTTCGACTAAAAGGCAGGAAAGCGGCAACCGTTTGACCAGTTTCTGTTTCTGGCGGGAACGGACCACAGACGGCGGAATCGAAAAGAAATATCCGGCCTCAACCGCCGGCAGCGCGGCACCGGCTTTGCCGTCAAAGGCATGCAGTTGAACGCGGGTGGCGTCGTTTTCAAGCAACAGCGCAATCGCTTGGCGGCCGGCGGATCGGGAATGCACATTTAAGGGCAGGTCGAGTTCCTTTGATAATTCAATAAATATTTTGAAAATTTCTTTCTGCAGCTCTCTTTCCGAATCTTCCTTAACAATCCAGTAATCCAGTCCGACTTCGCCGATGGCGACCAGCTCGGAGCTTTCTTGGCGAATAAAGTTTACGACCGCCTCGGCCTGATTCAGATCAAGGTAAGTCGGATATAGCCCGGCCGCCGGCTTTAACATCGGATACCGTTTGGCCAGCTCAAGGTTTTTGCGGGCATCCGCAAGACTTTCTCCAACGGCAATTATGGCATCCACCCCGGCCCTGCGGGCCCTTTCCAGCACCTCAGCTCTGTCTTTATCGAAGCCGGGGTCACAAATGTGGGCATGCACGTCGGTCAATTTGTGCTTTGATAATTTCAAGATATTCAGGTCTCAAATCTAGATTTTGGATTCTTGGAGTATTGGAGTACTGGAGTGTTGGAGTAGTGGTTAGAATTAAAAATGGCGAATTTCCTTTTTTAAAATTCCATCACTCCATTACGCCATCACTCCAGTACTCCAGATGAGTGATGTACCGCTTTATCGATAGTTGATACAGTCGATCCTATCTAAAACTGTGTGGATACAAACCCGTTCCTATCCGAACCGGTAGTGCTTTTTAACATCTTTGCGTATTTTCCAGGTGCATGACATGCCAATCGGAAAGGTTACCAGATCCCCCTGACCGACTTCCACCGGCGCTTCCCCTTCGGGTGTCACAAGCACATCGCCTTCCAGAAAATAGCAGGTTTCCTGCTCATCATACGACCACGGAAATTCCGAGGATTCCTTGGTCCAGATCGGCCAGTCGTTTACACCGAGTTCATCGAGTTGCGCTTTGGTGGGGTTGTGGATTACTTTAATTTTGCTCATTTTGCCTCCTTTACATTATAAAGCCCGCAGCAGGCCCTGCAAGAAACGCTTTGGCCGACCTGATAGAGATAGACGCCGCCGGGAACCTCTCTATCGATCTGGTTTAATACTTTCATATTGTGCCCGGTATTCACCGTTGAAGTGCAGATCAGCGGCTGATCTTGAGGAGTAGCTTATATGTGGAGGTCTGTCAATGCTCTGGTTGTGTGTTTGGCGTGTGGATTCAGGGTATTTATTTGATATATTCGGCATGACTGCATCTATATAGCGCCAGCTTAAAAGCCAATGACGGCATCAGCATCCGATAGCAGATTGACAGAAGAAACGATGATAGATAAACTTGAATCTGGATAGTTGACAAAAGGCAGTCCGGCCGGGGAGGATATTATGAAATATTTTTTAACCGGAATATGGGTCATATTATCATTTGCTGTGACGGCTGAGCTTGCGG
>JASFGZ010000099.1:0-11190 GCA_050123495.1 Desulfobacterales bacterium | reverse complement strand
TCAATGCCGTGCTGGACACCAAGCCTCACTTTACCATGGACGATGGTGCCGATCTGGTTTCCATCCTGCATTCGGAACGCTCCGAACTTTTATCGGGGGTCCAGGGAGGAACTGAAGAAACAACAACCGGCATTATCCGGCTCAGAAGTATGGCCGCCGACGGGGTTTTGCAATATCCGATCATTGCGGTAAATGACGCTCAGACAAAGCATTTCTTCGATAACCGTTATGGCACCGGGCAAAGCACGGTCGACGGTATCATCCGTGCGACCAACCGCCTGGTGGCCGGGACCAATTTTGTTGTTTGCGGTTATGGTTGGTGTGGCCGGGGTGTCGCCATGCGAGCCCGCGGGATGGGGGCCAAGGTGATTGTCACGGAAGTCGATCCTCTGCCAGCGCTGGAAGCGGTTATGGATGGATTTAGCGTCATGCCGATCGGCAACGCTGCCCGGATCGGTGATTTCTTCTGCACGCTCACCGGTAATATTAATGTTATCCGCAAAGATCACTTCTTACGCATGAAAGATGGCGCTATTGTGGCCAACTCCGGTCATTTTAATGTTGAATTGGACCTGGTGGGCCTGGAACGCATTGCAAAATCACGCCGAATGATCCGGCCATTTGTTGAAGAGTTTCTACTTAAAAACGGCCGCCGGATTAATGTGCTGGGTGAGGGGCGGCTGATTAATCTGGCCGCTGCCGAAGGACATCCTTCCAGTGTTATGGATATGAGCTTTGCCAACCAGGCGCTCAGCATTGAGTTTATGGTGAAAAATAAAAAACCATTGGACAAACAAGTTTATCCGGTTCCTAAAAAAATTGATAACCAGATCGCCAAAGAAAAACTGGCCGCCATGGGAACGAAGATCGATCGGCTCACCCCCGAACAGAAGAATTACCTGGCATCCTGGACCATCGGCACATAGTTTCCATTTTAAAATGGAAACTATGGGGGAGAGAGGACGATAACCACGCGGCTCTCTTTGAGGAACACCAGGTGGTCCGAAGCGCTTTTTAGTTTTGAAGCATCGGCATTGCTGATAACAATGCTGCAGCGATTTGGCCAGTCGGTTCGAAGGGCTTTGACAATTAAGGGATGATCTGAAATTCTGGGGTCGGTTTTGGCTGTCTGAATATCAGTGTAATATGCGGTCATCCCCTGTTGCACCACGAATTCTCGACTGACGAAAGCAGGCCCGAAAACTTCCGCTAAATTTTCATCCAACAATTTAGGGACGAGGGCGGGGATTGCTCTAGTGCCCCTGGCATCGACTATCAGGCCTGTGAAAATATTCGACGCCCCTTCTGATGACGAGATTGGTGTAACAGCAGAGGACTTTTCTTCAGGCTTGAGTTGTTTGATCGTTTCTATTTGCCGGATTTCCTTGGGCAAAATCAGCTGAGCGAATCCGCCATGCAGATTCATCTGCAGAGAGACTTCGACAGATCCATCAGACATATATTTCCGCGATTTTTCAATTTCCGCGGCATCATAGACCATTTCCTTAATTTGCGTCATGACGGTTTTATTGCGATCGGCAACATCGCCGACGCTCAGTTTTGAAGCGATTTGAATTCGCTTTACAGCTTCCAAAAGCTTGCGCCTGGCGTCATTTTTTGCTTCGGATAATGCCTTCGGGTTGTTGGTGGGTGATTTTCCGGCGCCGACTTCGAGGGGCGCGCTCACCCCTTTCGCCTGGACGGTCCCGTTGGCCCAATCAATAACGCCCGTTTCTTTTTCTTCCACCAGGCCAATTAATTCAGCGCAGAATCCAGGCGTATAAACCAGGCTCAGCAGGGCAATGGCAAAGGCGAATATGGTTTTGTGTTTGTTCATATATTCGAAGAATGATGAGATCGAAATAAAAAAACTAGAAGTGGTTTCAAAACCTCAGATCAGGTTCAAGGGCAAGGCGCAGGCCGATCGAGAAAGTGCAGCATACATGGGTATGTGAGCATTTATCGGAGGCCTGCAACACAGCCATTGGGCCTCAGATGGGGTTTTGAAACCACTTCTAAGCACGGCCGCCACTCCACTTAAGCTTATTCTTGAGAATATCAAAATATTGCCGATCCGGAAGTGTAATCAGATGAATCGGATGGGCCCCTTTTTGAATAAAAATTTCATCCCGATCATTTATCTCCAACCCGGTTTGCCCGTCGAAGGTTGAGATGATGTCCGCAGACCCTTTCGCCAGCCGGATTCTGATATTTGCTGATTCCGGCACAATCAAGGGACGGTTTGTCAGGGTGAATGGACAGATCGGGGTTAAAATGATCCCCGGTACGGCAGGATGAATGACAGGACCGCCGGCGGCCAATGAATAGGCTGTCGATCCTGTAGGGGTCGCGACAATCAACCCGTCGGCACTATATGTGGTTAGATAATGGTCGTCGATATAAGTTTCAATATGGGCCAGCCTGGCTAAGGCGCCTCTGTTGATGACAATGTCATTCAGGACGGTTTCCCGGGCCAGCATTTCGTTTTGCCGCTTGACAGTCACCGAGAGCCGCATCCGGGGTCTGAGGATGTAATCACCTTTTAAGACCTTTTCAGCGGCCGCATACAGGTTTTCCTCCGCAATTTCCGCCAAGAACCCGACCTCCCCAAATTTAACGCCCAGGATGGGGATATTCTGATTTCCGACCCATCGAACCGCACTTAAGAAGGTGCCATCACCTCCCAATACAATAATGCAAAACAAATCCGAGGGCGCCGGAGGCAGGTTAAGGTTGGCATTTTTTTGTCCTGGAGCGCTGGTTTTTTTTCGAATAACTTCAATTTTATGGGAGCCTAACCATTTCTCAAGCTCATCGGCCTTGTGTTTAGCCTTGACATCTGATTTTACGACCAGTCCGATTTTTTTCAAAACAGCAGATATTCTCCTTCTATTCTCAGAATAATAACCTGCTATTCATACAAATATCTTACGAAAACAGCAAGATATTTTTAGCCGGAAAGAATTCAAAATCCAATCAGGTCGATAGATCATTGTCTTTCCCATTTTATTTTTCTTGACAGACCAAAATCCACTATCGCATAGATAAAACAGTTAGAATCTATCTCAAAATTTGCAGTTCATCTTCGAGGGTAGCGGAAAAAGTTCAAAGGGTGCTCAAATGTTAGAAGTGTCTAAAATGCCTAAAATGAGCTAAAGCGCCTAAAGTTATGGCGTCGCTTGGGCGCCATCTTTTTTAAAAATGACAGAATTCATTAACTTTGGTCACTTTAGTTCACTTGTCACTTTAGCGCACGTGCTGCTATAAACACTTTTGATCGCCTTAAAACTTTACCGTCGGGTATTAAGTGCATTTTTGAGAAAGGAATGGAGGATAAGGAATGAAGGTCTCAAAGTTATTCTATTCTGTGGCCGCCGTCGTGTTGTTATTCATAATAATAGCCGCGGTTTATTTATTTGTTTTCGAAAAATCGGCAAACAACACGATTAAAATCGGTGAAATCCAAACCTACAGTCAATTAACCAGCTTTACCTTCCCATATCGCAATGGTTGGCAGCTGGCCCTGGAAGAGATAAACAAAGCCGGTGGTGTCATGGGAAGCAAAATTGAAGTTATTTCCCGCGATGATCAAGGAAAACCGGGGGAAGCTGTGAAGGTTGCTGAAGAGTTGGTCAGAAAGGATAAAGTCGTTTTGCTCATGGGCTCGTATTTATCCAATGTGGGGTTGGCTGTTACCGATTTTGCCAAACGCAACAAGGTGCTTTATATTGCCGCCGAGCCGCTGTCTGATGCGCTGGTATGGGCGCAAGGCAGTCGGTATACTTTCCGCCTGCGCCCCTCTACCTATATGCAGGCGGCCATGCTGGCTGAAGAGGCAGCTAAACAGCCTGCGAAACGCTGGGCAACCATTGCGCCAAATTATGCCTATGGCAAAGATGCCGTGGCATCCTTTAAAAAAGCCTTGAAAGCAAAGCGCCCCGACGTTGAATTTGTGGCTGAGCAATGGCCGGCCTTGTTTAAAATCAGCGCCGGAGCTGAAATCCAGGCCCTGGCCGATGCCAAACCCGAGGCGATTTATAACGTTACTTTTGCCAGCGATCTGGCAAAGTTTGTTCGTGAAGGTAAATTAAGGGGATTTTTTCAAGATCTTTTGGTGGTCAGTTTGTTGACCGGCGAACCCGAGTATATCGATCCTTTAAAAGACGAAGCCCCGGAAGGCTGGCTCGTCACCGGGTATCCGTGGTATGACATTGATACGCCGGAGCATAATAAATTCGTTAAAGCGTATCAGGAAAAATTTAAGACATATCCACGCAACGGCTCGGTCGTAGGCTATAATGTCATGTATGCCGTTTATCATTTGTTAAAAAAAGCCGGGACAACGGATACAGAAAAGATGGTCGCCACTATGGAAGGGTTGAAGTTTAAATCGATTGTTGGACCGATTACCTTTCGCAAAATTGACCACCAATCTACCATGGGTGCTTATGTCGGCTACACCGCGCTCAAAGGCGGCCAAGGAATTATGGTCAATTGGAAATACGCGGATGGAAAAGACTATCTGCCCAGTGACGCGGAAGTGATTAAAATGCGACCACAATAATCCACTGTTGCCGGTATTGCCAAACAGGCTATACCGGCAACGAAATCCGAATGCCGAAATTCGAAATTCGAAACAAATCCGAATTTCTAATTACAAAAATTCAAAACCTGTTTTGCGCATTCGAATTTAGGACTTTGAATTTGTTTCGTATTTCGTTATTCGAATTTCGTATTTGATCTTCCAGCCTGCCTTAACATTAACATGATAAGATCAGTCCAATAATTAATAAATTTAATACTGTAAAGGTATTATTGTGGGTTTTTACATCGTACAGTTTCTAACCGGATGGTCGGATGCATCCGCGTTATTTCTGGTGGCCTGCGGCTTATCTCTGATATTCGGTGTTTCGCGCATTGTTAACTTAGCCCATGGCTCATTTTATATGGTGGGTGCGTATGTTGCCTACTATCTGATTCGATACCTGCCAGATAGTGCTTTATCCTTCTGGGCGAGTATTCTGCTGGCAGCTTTGGCTGTGGGGGTGCTCGGACTGATTATCGAAATATTGCTGCTTAGACGATTATATCATGCCCCTGAGCTATTTATTCTGTTTGCAACCTTCGGCATTGTTTTAATGATCCAGGATCTATCCAGGTGGCTGTTCGGGGCTGAAGATTTACTGGGTCCGCAAGCACCTGGATTAGACAGCAGCATTGATATTATGGGGACGCTGCTTCCCCAATATGACATTGCACTGATTGTTCTGGCAGCGATAATTTTGATTGGGTTGTGGCTGTTGCTGAACCGTACGCGCTGGGGAATTTTAGTGCGTGCCGCCACCGAAGATCGAGAAATGTCCGATGCCTTGGGTGTGAATCAAGCCCGACTATTTACCAGTATTTTCTTTCTGGGGTCCTTTCTCGCCGGTCTGGGAGGCGCCATTCAACTGCCCAAGGGCGGCGCCAATCTTTTGATGGATTTTAATATTATCGCGGCTGCTTTTGTCGTGGTCGTCGTCGGCGGCATGGGTAGTATTCCGGGAGCTTATCTGGCGGCGGTTATTATTGGCGAACTCAGCGCATTTGGCGTCCTGGTTTTCCCGCAAAGTACCCTGGTTTTGATGTTTCTGGTAATGGCGGCGGTGCTGGTCATTCGGCCTCACGGAATATGGGGCAAAGCCGAGCTTCAAGAACCCGCCAAGGCGCTCTTAGCAGAGTCTGCCCTAAAGCCGGCATCAAAGAAAATAAGACTGTTGGGTTTGGCACTTCTCATCTTTGTGTTTGCGCTGCCGGTATTTGTCGGCTCTTTTAGTCTGGTTTTAATGACGGAAATAGCGTTGTTCGCTTTGGCCAGTATGAGCCTGTATTTTATGATGGGCCCCGGCGGGATGGTGTCCTTTGGACACGCTGCATTTTTCGGAGGTGGCGCTTACGCGGCGGCATTGATAGTACACTATATGCACACCCCCATGGAGTTGGCCATCTTATTAGCACCGTTCTTGGTGGGGTTACTTGCGCTGATCATTGGATGGTTTTGCGTACGGCTCTCAGGTGTTTATATGGCAATGCTCACGTTGGCCTTTGCTCAAATCTGCTGGTCGATCGTATTCCAATGGGGGGAATTTACCGGTGGCGATGACGGCATTTTAAGTATTTGGCCCTCAGATTGGGCCGGTGAAAAAATCGTGTTTTATTATCTGACCCTGGTCCTGTGTGCCGGTGGTATACTGACGCTGCGCTATTTCATATTTACACCTTTTGGCTATACCATGCGGGCCTGCCGGGATTCGGCGCTCCGTGTCGATTCTATTGGGATCGATTTGCATCGGCAACAATGGTTTGCTTTTGCACTGGCAGGTGTGTTTGCCGGGCTTGCCGGCGGAATCTACGTCTTTTCAAAAGGCAGTGTTTTCCCGGATGAGATGGCGATCCCGCGGTCTTTTGATTTTCTGTTTATGGTTTTGCTCGGTGGCGTTGAGAGCCTATTTGGGCCGATTGCCGGAGCAACAGCATTTACCTGGCTACATGACAAAATTGCTCGGATTGATTTTTGGCAGCTGATTTTAGGCGGGATTTTTATCCTTCTGGTGGTGGCCTTCCCCCGGGGAATTGCCGGCTCCATTTATAAACGATGGGGAAAATATTTTGAAGATTAGCCGATGTCGGAAAAATCTAAGCTACCGGTCTGCGGGTGATTGGCGACTCATTTTTTCGGTGCGAATTGGACCGGCCGCGTCATTTTCTTCCAGGCGATATGAATCTATCCAGTGGTGGTGTGGCCCACTATTTGGGATAGGTGTCATAATGTAAAAATTAATAAGAGCCGTACAATCTATCCCAAATAGTGGGTCACGAGGAATAGATGGTGGCATGGACACACATGTCGCCTTACAGAAAATAACACGACCGGCCCAATTCGCATCTAATTTTAACACCTCAAAGCCTCGAGAGTTTTTGTAAACGGGGGGCGAACTCTTTGGTGAAACCTTTATCAGGAAGTCGACAGAAGCAAAGAGAGAATTATGACATCGATATTGGCCGTTGAAAATCTTTATAAATCCTTTGGCGGCGTTGAAGCCGTTAAGGATGTAAGTTTTGAATTAGAAAAGGGGCAACTGCTGGCCATGATCGGACCCAACGGCGCCGGGAAGTCGACCTGTTTTAACCTGATAAATGGACAATTACGCCCCGATCACGGCCGCATCATTATCATGGGCAAAAGGATCAACGGCAGCAAACCCAGAGATGTATGGAAGTTAGGGGTGGGTCGAACCTTTCAGATTACTTCAACTTTTTCGTCGATGACCGTATTGGAAAATGTCCAAATGGCCCTGCTGTCCTATCACAGACGGACAAATTCTCTTTTAACGAAGGTAAGTCAGCTCTATGTAGATGAATCCAGAGAATTGCTCGAGCGGGTAGGCATCGGGGATCAGGCCGATCGCACATGCGGCGTTCTGGCTTACGGTGATCTAAAGCGTGTGGAGCTGGCCGTCGCCCTGGCCAATAAACCCCGGCTGCTGCTCATGGACGAACCGACCGCCGGCATGGGGCCGGCCGAAAGACAAATCTTGATGGAACTGACGCGCCATATTGTTCGTACCGAGCAAATAGGGGTTTTGTTTACCGAGCATGACATGGATGTGGTTTTCAATCATGCCGACCGTATCATTGTCCTCAGTCGCGGAAAATTGTTGACTGAGGGCACCCCGGCTGAAGTTCAAATAAATGCTAAAGTCAAAGAAGTATATCTCGGGACTGCAATCACATAAGACCTTGAAAAATTCAAATTAACACATATGGATTTGCACAATTAAACCTGATCATCTCAGATCTGCAATGACGAATCCTAACCAGAACATCATGCTTCGCGTGGAGTCTATCAACACCTTTTACGGTAGCGCCCAAATCTTGTTTGATTTGACGCTGGAGGTAAAAAGGGGAGAAGTCGTTGCTTTGCTCGGTCGTAATGGGGCCGGCAAGACGACCGCCTTCAAAAGTATTATGGGAATCGTTGCACTAAAAAGGGGTAGGATCTATTTCAAAGATCAGGCCATCCAAGGTCTGGCACCCTTTAAAACCTGCGCCCTCGGCCTCGGGTACGTTCCCCAGGACCGCAGAATATTTAATCGACTTACAGTCATTGAAAACCTGGAAGTCGGGCGGCAGCCGCCCTGTAAAGGATTCGAACCGTGGACACCCGAACGCTTATTTCAACTCTTTCCCAATTTAGCAGAAAGACGTCGCCACACGGGTGGCACGCTCAGCGGTGGCGAGCAGCAAATGCTGAGCATTGCCCGGACGCTGATGGGTAATCCTGAGCTGATCATCCTCGACGAACCATCGGAAGGATTGGCACCTGTAATTGTCAAACAGCTGGCGCAAACCATCCAAAAAATAAAATCTGAAGGAATTTCCGTTTTGATGGCTGAACAGAATCTAAATTTTGCCAGATCGGTCTGTGACCGCGCCTGCATTGTTTATCAGGGCAGTATTCGTTACCACAGCGCCATCGATGACCTCCCGCAGGAAGTCTATGAGAAGTACTGTGCGCTGTAAGTCTAAAGGTCAGAGGACAGATCAAAAGGATTGCGGATTTCAGATTGCGGATTGCGGAATGTTGAGGTCGGAACTCAGAAGCCAGCAACCTGAAGCAAGTGACAAAAAGCCGGCAGCCAGAAGCCCTCTTACGCCCAGTCCACAGCACGTTCACCAAGATTTCCATAACGATGATCGGTATGGCAGATGCTCTGTTGTCGGCAGTATTGCAAGCGCTCGATGCGGCCTTCCTTTTCATCCAAAAATCGAGCAGCCGCAGTCTGCATCCCTCTGGGAATACTGATGATCAATCGGCAACCGGTTATCTTAACGGCTGCAATTCGGGCCAGCGTTTCAAATAAATTATCTTGGGCGTGTAACCGCACGACGACCGTTCCGACGGGAAGGTATCGCAGAATGTTATCCTGCCCCCGCAGATGGAAATAATCAATTTCTCGTGCGAACTCCTGTTCCGCATGGTACCGATAGCTTTTGATGGTCCGGATGGTTTTTCTGATATCGGATTTGAGGCTTTCAAATTCCTCCCCGGTCAAGTTTTGACAATGGTTTCTTTAACTTTTGAATAAAGATGCCTCCATTTTGGGAATTGTTTTTTTGTTGCTTCGCTGCTGCGGCTTTGATATTCCGAAAACGCTTGAAAAAAGCTTGCAATTGGGTACGGATCTTTTCTTAAGCACCTTTCAAAGGAGCTGTCATGCAGATAAGAATTCTCACCAGCGATGATGTCACCGCCGCCTTGCCGATGCCGAAAGCCATCGAGATCATGAAGCATGCTTTTGGGCAACTTTCGGCGGGTCAGGCCACCGTGCCGCTTCGATCAAAAATCTCCTCGGATAAAGGAGATACGCTGTTGATGCCCGCTTACCTTCGTGGCAGTCAGGATTTAGGCATCAAGATTGTCTCGATTTACAAAGATAATCCAATAAAGGGCATACCGACCGTTACGGCGATCGTCATCGTACTTGACTCCCAGACCGGACAACCCAGGGCGCTTATCGAAGGCGACAGCCTTACGGCAATTCGAACCGGTGCCACCGGCGGTCTTGCTTCTGAATTTTTGGCGCCTCGGAACGCTAAGCGCGTAGCGCTCTTTGGAGCAGGCGTCCAGGCCCGGGCACAGTTGCAAGGCCTTATGGCGGTTCGCTCAATTGCCCAGGTCAATCTTTTCGACCGTTCAGCATCAGCTGCACAAAAACTAGCCGGAGAGATTGCTTCCTGGGCAGACGCGCCCGCAGTCAATCGGGTATCGAACGCCAAAGAAGCCATTCAAAATGTCGATATTATCATTACGGCAACGACTTCCTCTGAGCCCGTGTTTGATGGCAACGAGATCAAACCCGGCACCCACATCACTGGTGTGGGCTCGTATACACCCCAAATGCAGGAAGTAGATGAAACCACTGTGCGCCGGGCCAGGATTGTCGTTGATTCTCGTGAAGCATGCCTGGCGGAAGCCGGAGACCTCATTATCCCCAAAGCAACAGTTGACGCCGAGCTGGGTGAGATAATCAATGGTGTAAAACCGGGACGGCAGTCTGACGAAGAGATCACATTTTTCAAAACAGTCGGGGTGGCGGTTGAGGATGCTGCTGCCGCTGCCGCTATTCTGTCCGAAGCCGAAAAAAATGAATTGGGCACCGTCCTAGAGGTGAGTTGACATCGGAGGCCCTATGAGACAATCGAATCATCTCGGAAAAACCCTTAGGGAAGATCCAAGAGAAGCGCAAACGGCGGCACATAAACTGATGCTCCGCGCGGGATACATTAAGCAGATTGCAGCAGGAGTTTACGCTCATATGCCGTTGCTTTTACGAACCTTAAACAAAATTTCTCAAATTATCCGAGAAGAAATGAATGCGAACGGGTATGAAGAACTTTTATTGCCTGCACTTCAACCCAAAAACCTTTGGCTCGATTCCGGCAGATGGGATGATGATAATGAAATAGGTGGCAGTCTTTTTGTTATCAGGGATCGACGGGGAAGCACCCTCTGTTTGGCACCGGCCCATGAGGAGGTGATAACCGAGATCATTCGAAAAGAGGTCAGCTCCTACAAGCACCTTCCTAAAATGCTATACCAGATTCAAACAAAATTTCACGATGAAACTCGTCCCCGCCTCGGGTTGATACGGGCTCGGGAATACATAAAGAAAGAAGCCTTTAGTTTTACAGCGGATCAAGCAAGCCTGGATAGCTCCTATCAAGCGATGCGTGATGCCTACCACATTATCTGCAGGCGTATTGGCCTGGAATATCGCTGCGTGGAGGCTCACACCGGGCCAAGCGCTAATAACCGACGTCATGAATTCGTGGTTTTCGCTGACATTGAAGAAGATACCATCGTGTACTGTGATAGCTGTGAATATGCTGCCAATCAGGAAGTGGCTGAAGCGCGCCTGGAAGTTTTCTCGCAGGATTCAGAAGAAAAAACAAGGGAGGCCATCTACGGACCGGGCCTTATCGGCGTTGAACCTCTGGCTGAATTCTTAAATCTACCGGTATGGAAAACTACAAAAACCCTTTTATTTCAGGCGGATGACAAAGTAGTCGCTGTTATGGTCCGTGGGGATTGCGATGTAAACGAGTTCAAAGTCAAAGATTTTCTGAAAGGCAATGATCTGACGCTTG
>JASFGZ010000098.1:0-11266 GCA_050123495.1 Desulfobacterales bacterium | reverse complement strand
CCCTGGGCAATGTGATGCGCTTGCTGATGCCCCTGGTGATTGAAGACGATCAACTGGAAAAAGGGCTGTCCATTCTGGAAGAAGGCCTCATAGAAATATCAAAAAAACAATAGTTCCATTTTCTGTCTGAAATTCTTATCCGAACACGACTTTTGCTGAGCGTACTGCAAAAACCTGAAGCACGAAATTCGAAACAATTCTAAAAATTCTAAATTCAAATCTTCAAAACGTTTCATATTTCTGACATTTGAAATTCGAATTTGTTTCGGATTTTAAGATTCGAATTTCGAATTTATCAAGATGAGCGTTTAGTTGAGTAAATAGGCATTTATCGTCCCAATAGATTCAGGCGAAGACGATTTTACGATAAATTGGTTTTGATTGGAGGGCATATGGGAAAAATATTTACCCGTTATGGAGACGGAACTCCACTGGAAATGAGCGCAAAAGAACTCATGGAAGATCTGGAGGACGGGACTTCGGATGCCGCCGAACGGGGGAATATACCTGCCCTTTCCAAGGAAGAACTGCAGTATCTGCTCGATGTGTTCAAATCCCCCTATAATTTCGTAAGCGTTGAAAGGGGCAATGAAGTTATTCTCAGCTATGATGCGGGCACGCTTAAGATCAGGCGCGTGGGTGTCAATGTTGATCGCATTCAAGCCTTGCAGATTTACGAAAAGCTTTTCGGTGCCGATACCATGGAACTCTGTCACATCGATTACAGCTTTAAGCCGATCAAACCTATCATGACCATGGAACGGCCCATTATGGAACAGGCCCTGTTATCAACCCATATTCCTTTGTTTTACGGCGCAATGCCCAATTTAGGTTTGTACAGCCAACCGGACGGCCCGTTTCCCAATCCTGCCGAGCTGCTGCCAGAGGGAAAAATTGAAGAAGCCAAAGCCTCTTATGAGGCTACCGTGGCGACGGCGGTCAAGGACATCGTCTATGCCAGCAAAGGCATGTATGAATCAGGCGCCGACGGCATCAATCTTGATACCGTGGGGGCTGCCGGAGACGCTGATTTTCAGGCTTCGTTGATCGCCTCTCAAAAACTGAAGGAAAAATATCCCGATATCTGCATCGAGCTCGGTATGGCCGGAGAATTTATACTGGGCATGCACAGTGAGCTTGAATATGATGGCGTGCGGCTGGCCGGTTTATATCCGCACGATCAGGTAAAACTCGCCCAAAAAGCGGGGGTGACCATTTTCGGACCTGTGGTCAATACCAATACATCCGAGTCCTGCCCCTGGAATCTTTCACGCGCGATTACGTTCATGAAAGCATGCAGCGCGGCGGCCACGATTCCCGTTCATGTAAACATGGGTATGGGGGTCGGTGCGGTGACGGTGACCGATCACCCCCCCATAGACATTGTATCGCGCGCATCCAAGGCAATGGTCGAGATTTGTCGCCTGGACGGATTGTAGGTTGGCGTCGGTGATCCGCTTGGCATGGCCCTGACACATGCACATGCTTCGGGAATGGGCGGAATGCGAGCTGCCGGAGATCTGGTCGCTCGCATGCAAATGGCCCGCGGCATGAGAATTCAGGAAGCCAAAGCATATGTGGCCGACAAATTAAGCATCGCGGTTTCCGATTTGACGGATCCCGTAATCATGACCGAGGTGCGTGAAGATCTTCAGATCGGTGCGGTAACACCACTGCCGGGGTGCGCCAAAGGTATTGAGGCCAAGTTCCGTATCGCTGAGATATTGGGAATTGATATCAACTGCGTACAGCGATTTAAGGCAAAAACAGCAGGTTAGATCCAATACCTGTTTCAGGATTTCTAGAGCTAACGTTTCGAAATTTCTACAACTGTATGAAAATATAGGGTATTTTTTGAGATAAACTTTTTTGCCTCAACCATGGAATAATGGGATAGTGGAATGATGGAATAGTGGGTTTCTAAAGGATATTATCCATTTTAAACTTTATCGTCGAGATGAATTTCGCCATTTACCCAATATTGCAGTATCCCAAGACCCATTTTTCCAATATTCCAGAATTCCAACATTCCAATTAGGGCGAAGCCCGTAAGTCCAATTAGGAGGTCAACATGCGCGTTAAAATTCCGGACCAGGCCCAACTCGTTATCATCGGCGGCGGTATCGTCGGCTGCAGTCTTGCCTATCATTTGACAAAAATCGGCTGGAGCGATGTTGTGCTGCTTGAACGTAAAGAGTTAGCATGCGGGACGACCTGGGCTGCGGCCGGATTGTTAACGCAACTGCGCCAAAACCAGGAAATGACCAATCTGGCCAGGTACGGCATTGAATGCTTTGCCGCACTGGAAGCCGAAACCGGAATGGCCACCGGATTCAGACAAAACGGGGCTCTGGCGGTCTGTCAGACAGAAGATCGAAAAAGGGAATTGCTGCGCGCGGCTGCGATGGCCCGGGCTTTTAAGATCGAAATGCATGAAGTCAGCATAAAAGAAGCGGGCGATTTGGTCCCCGGAATGAGTACCGATGATCTGGTCGCTGCATTTTTTCTTCCGAAAGACGGGGTGACCAATCCAATCGAGACGACGCGGGCTTTGGCCAAGGGCGCCAAAATGGGTGGTGCCAAAATTTTTGAAAATGTCTTGGTAACCGACATCAAAGCGGAAAAAGGAACTGTTTGCGGCGTTAAGACCGACCAGGGCGATATCAAATCCGAATATGTGGTCAACTGTGCGGGCATGTGGGGCCGGCAAATCGGACAAATGGTTGACGTGAGTGTCCCGCTGCATGCCGCCGAGCACATGCACGCGGTGACATTGCCGATCGAAGGCTTAAAAAAGCATTTTCCGACGGTACGCGATTTTGATGGGGAAACCTATTTTAAATCCGAATCCGATGGCATCCTGTTTGGTGGCTTCGAAGAAGTTTCGAAACCCTGGGGCACGGAAGGCATCCCCAACGATATCATGTATCACGAACTCCAGGAGGACTGGGATCAGTTTCAACCCTTTATGGATTGTGCCTTGAAACGGTTTCCGGCCATGGCAACCGCCCAGATTCGCCACCTGTCGGTTGTGCCGGAAAGCTTTACCCCCGACACGGCGTTTATGATTGGCGCCGCACCGGGGGTTAAAAACTTTTTTGTGGCCTGCGGCATGAATTCGGTGGGTATCCAAAGTTCCGCCGGTATCGGCCGCGCCATGTCGTATTGGATCGACCAGGGGCATCCGACCGAACAGCTCTGGCCCGTGGATGTCAAACGTTATTTTCCCTGGCAGCAAAACGCTCGTTATCTGCATGATCGCATTGTTGAGGCTGTCGGCGTTCTTTATCACCACCATTATCCCAATCGGCAGCGCACCAGCGCCCGGCCGGTCATCTGTTCTCCCATTCATGATCGTTTGGCGGTGAACGGCGCTGCTTTTAGTCAGAATGCCGGCTGGGAAAGAGCGGATTGGTTCGCACCCCAGGGCGTTGAACCGGTTCATCAGTACACCTGGGGAAAACCGAATTGGTTCGAATACCAGGGCGAAGAGCACATGGCGGTTCGCGATGGTGTCGGACTTTATGATTTAACGTCAATGGGTAAGTTTCTGGTTCAGGGTCGGGATGCCGAGCACGTCCTGCAAAAGCTTTGCTCGAACGATATCGCCGTGCCCGTTGGAGAAGTCGTCTATACCCCGGTATTGAATCAAAGAGGCGGATTTGAAACCGATGTAACGGTGACCCGTTTTTCGGAAGACACCTTTTTCATCGTCACCGCAGCTGCCACAGTGGTGCACGATTATGACCATTTCAACCGCCTGATACCCGAGGATGCCATTGCGGCCATAACCGATGTGACCCACGCTTATGCTATGCTGGCGATCATGGGGCCCGGATCCAGAGACTTGCTGCAAGCGTTGACCCCTGCCGATCTTTCCAATGATGCTTTCCCATATGGAACCGCTAAAGAAATCGACGTAGCCTATGCCAGGCCATGGGCAATGCGAATGTCCTATGTGGGCGAACTCGGTTGGGAACTATATATCCCAACCAATTTTGCGCTGGCAGTGTTTGATGCCCTCTTTGAGGAGGGGAAAAAATTTGGATTGCGCCTGGTCGGCATGCAGGCGGTCAACTCGCTGCGGCTGGAAACCGGTTATCGCCACTGGGAATCCGATATTACACCGGACGACACACCTTACGAGGCCGGCCTGGGATTCGGTGTCAAGCTGGACAAGGACGACTTTATCGGAAAAAAAGCACTGCTGAAACAAAAAGAAGAAGGGATAAAGCGCAAGCTGATCATGTTTACGTTGCAAGATCCAGATATCATGCTTTACGGCAGTGAGCCGATTTATCGAGATGGGGTTTGGATGGAAAACATGACCTCCGGCGCTTACGGCTTCAAGGTAGGCTCTGCGGTGGGTATGGGGTATGTGAAAAATGAGCAGCCGATCACCGCGGATTGGATTATAAGCGGCAAATACGAAATCGAAGTTGAAGGAAAGATGATCCCGGCTAAAGTGCACATCAGATCTCCTTATGATCCCAAAAACCAAAGACCTAAAATGTGAAGGAGAACGCCATGGAAAAAATCCTTACGCGAATGGGCGACGGCAGCCGGGTCGAAATGACCGTAGCCGAAATTCAACAGGATTTGGAAGCCGGAGCGCAGGATGCGGCTGAACGCGCCGAGGTGCCTCCTTTGACCGACGATGAGATACAATATTTGCTGGATCTTTACAAATGCAAAGACAGAGTCGTCGGCGTCGAAGAAGGCAAGGAATGTTGTCTGACCTATGACAATATGACCTCTAAAATTAAGCGGGCGCATATCCCCATCAGTAAAATTCAACAATTGGTTTTATTTGAGAGAGGCCTGGGTGCCGACACCCTGGAGTTGACCCATATCGACTATAGCTTCAAGCAGTGCAAGCATGTGGTGCAATATGAAAAACCCAATATGGAGCAGGCCGTTTTACAGACCATTGCCCCGATTTTTTATGGATCGATGCCGAATCTGGGATTATACAGCGTACCCGATGGGCCGGTCGCCAATCCCGGCGATATGCTTCCACAGGGAAAAATTGAAGAATCCAAACAAGCATTCGAACAAATGGCCGAATACGCTATCAAGGACATGGTCTATGTCGGCAGCGAACTCTATGAAAAAGCAGGGGCCGATGGTATGAATTTCGATACCACCGCAGCTGCGGGCGATGCCGAATTTTATGCCGCCCTAAAAGCCGCCGAGATCCTGCACGACAAATATCCTGACATGGGCATCGAAATGGGTATGTCCGGTGAATTCATATTGGGGATGCACAGTGAAATCGAATACAACGGCGTGCGTTTGGCCGGGCTTTATCCCCAGGACCAGGTCAAACTTGCCGAGCAGGCCGGAGTCACAATTTTCGGGCCGGCGATTAACATCAGCACCAATGAATCGCTCCCCTGGAACCTGGCACGCTCAATCGTCTTTACCAAAGCCTGTTCGGAAGCCGCTGAAATACCGGTCCACGCCAATTTGGGAATGGGGGTCGGCGGGGTACCGTTAACCCTGACACCGCCATTGGATGCACTATCACGGGCTTCAAAAGCTCATGTAGAACTGTGCCGTTTGGATGGGTTGTAGGTTGGCGTCGGTGATCCGCTCGGGATGCACGCTGCACATGCAGTCGTTTCGGGGATGGGCGGGATACGCACTGCCGGAGATCTGGTGGCGCGTTTGCAACTGAACCGGGGGATGCGAATCGATGCAGCCAAAAAATATGTGGCCGAAAAATTGGGCGTTTCGGTGTTAGATCTCAGTGATACGGTTGTTATGAATGAAGTCAGGGAAGAATTGGATATCGGCCGGGTCAACGAGACGCCGGCGGTGGCCAAGGGAATTGACGCCAAATTCCGAATCGCGCAATTGTTGGATCTGGAAATCAACTGCGTCAACATGTTCATGGAAAGAGTGGGAATACAGGCCTATCAATCATTTGATTAGATGACACGTATCGAACCCAAATTACTTCATTCCGATCAACATTACATCACCTGTCAGAGATGTTGAAGAAAGGATAGCAAAATGAGCGAAAAAATATTTAAGGAAGCGATTGAGGCCATTTTAAAAGGTGATACCGACAAGGCCACCGACGTGGCCAAACGAGGGTTGGATGAAGGATTGAATCCTTTAGAATTAATGGACAAGGGATTTATCCCGGGTATCAATCAGGTGGGTGATCTATTTGAGACCGGAAGACTGTTTCTCCCGCAGCTGGTTTACTCGGCGACGGCAATGGAAAAGGCCACCGCAATCATTAATGCCGCGATACCCGAAAAAAAGGCCGCGGTCACAGCAAAGGTTGTCATTGGAACCGTTGAGGGGGATGTCCATGATATCGGCAAGACGATTGTAGTCGCCCTTTTTAAGGCCAATGGTTTTGAAGTCCTGGATATTGGGCGCGATGTGCCGATTGAACGGTTCATCAATGAGGCCGAGAAGTTTGGCGCCAATATTATCGGTTCCAGCACGCTGTTAACCACGACGATGGCGATGCAAAAACAACTGGAACAGGACTTGAAAAAAGCCGGTTTGAGAGAGAAGTATAAAACCATTGTCGGCGGTGCCCCGGTGACCCAGCGCTGGGCAGATCGAATCGGTGCCAACGCCTACGCTCAGGATGCCGGCGACGGTGTCAAGAAAGTAAAGCAACTGCTGACCGGATAGGTCGAATTTGAATCGCACGGTTGATCTTGTTTGATATGAATTCGGTTTATCAACCTGCCTAAACTTAAAATACTACCGCTATGGTACGGCATAAATAAGAGGGGCTCTTTAAATCTTTCAAATGGGCTCCTTTACTTGTTAGCCCGCACATGATCAAACGTAACGATTGTGGAGAACGACCCGATGCGAATGAAGAGCAGACTGAATGTCATTTCGAAACCGGACATGGAATGGATTCATGCGGCGTCGCTTAAGATTCTCGCAGAAACCGGTATTGTCTTCCATAGCGAAGAAGCGTTGACCATTTGCAGAAATCATGGCGCAAAGGTAGACGGTAAAACCGTTTGCTTCTCAAATAAACTTGTCCAGCAGGTTCTCGAATCCTCTCCTAAAACCTTCCGCTGGCGGGCCAGAAACGACGATCACTCAGTGACGGTCGGTGATGAAAAAGAAAAATTATTAATCCAGCCCAATGTGGGCCCCATATTTATTCAGGATCTGGATCATGGACGTCGAAATGCGACATTAAAGGATTTTGCCAATATCATCAAGCTTTGCCAGGCCAGCGACATCGTAAACCTTGTCGGCTCATTTCCGGTGGATCCAGGCGATGTCAACCCGGATCAAAAGCATCTGTACATGATGTACGAGATTCTTAAAAATACGGACAAGCCGCTGATCGGCTTTGAAACCGATGGGCCCAAGGTCCGTCAAACGCTTGATATGATTGAAATCGCTATGGCGCAAAAAAATTTTTTGCGCCATCAGCCCTGCGTTGGTGTGGGCCTTTCTCCCTTGAGTCCTCTGGCGTATGACCGCGCGACCTGTGAAACCATTATTGAATATGCCAAACAAAACCAGCCGGTTTTTTTCACAGCGGCTATTATGGCCGGTTTTTCAGGCCCCATCAATCTGATCGGAACAACCATTTTACATAATGCCGAAGTTCTGGCGGGAATTGCCCTGGCGCAAATGGTCAACCCCGGCAACCCTGTGGCTTATTCCATTGGTTCGACGGTCGCCAATATGAAAAACGGAAATTTTATTACCGGATCCCCTGAGATGATGCTGATTCATCTGGCGGCGATGCAGATGGGCCTGGCGTATTACCGCTTGCCCACGCGCTCCATGTGTGGAATGACCGACTCAAAAATCGTTGACTGCCAGGCCGGTTATGAAACCATGCAGAACTTGCTATTGGGTGTCCTGGGCGGTGTCCACATCATTTTTGAATGTCTGGGCGTTTTAGATGCCGCCCTAACGACATCCTACGAAAAGCTGATGATCGATCTGGAGATCCTCAGCCGCATAACGCGAATCCTTGAAGGGCTCGATACGTCCGGCAAAGAGCAGGCCTTAAAGATCATCCAGGAAATCGGGCACCAGTCGGGATACATCAGCCATACGGACACGCTCACGAATTTCCGTGATCGCTGGCGGCCGACGCTGTCTGAATGGGGAATATATGAAGATTGGCAGGCGTCCGGATCAAAGGATGTCGCCGTCAGGGCCAATCGACAGTATAAGGAAACCCTGAAAAAAGCACCGCCATCCTTAATTGACCCGACGGTGGATAAAGCCCTTCAGGCGTATATCCGCCAAGCGACTTAAATCATTTTTCCGGAGAGATTAAATTTTGACGCTTTAAACGGAAAAGCGGTATTCAGAAAATCGCAGATCCAAATCTATGATCGAGGCTTAGAATGCAATCTTATCACATTGCTTTTATTCCCGGCGATGGTGTCGGACTCGAGGTCTCTGAAGAGGCCATTAAAATTTTAGCTGCCGCAGGAGATAAATACGGCTTCCAACTAAAAACCGAAACCTTCGGGTGGGACTGTGACTATTATCTGCAGCACGGCCAAATGATGCCGGATGACATGCTCGAGCGGCTCAAAGCGTTTGATGCAATTTTTTTAGGGTGCATCGGAGATGTCAATAAGGTCCCTGATCATATCTCTTTGACCCTTTTGCTGACCATCCGTAAAGGATTCGATCAGTATGTCAACCTGCGCCCCATCAAGCTGTATCCCGGCGTGGATACAGTCCTAAAAAATGCTTCACCGTCGACGGTGGATATGGCGGTAGTCAGGGAAAACACCGAAGGCGAATATTCTGGAACGGGTGGCTTTTATAAATTAGGAACTCCGGACGGTGCTGCCATTCAGACTGCTGTATTTACCCAGAAAGGATGCGAGCGGGTGATGCGCTATGCATTTGAGTTGGCGCGTAAGCGCAAAAAACTGGGGGGTTCACCTGCCGGGATGGTGACCAATTGCACCAAATCCAATGCCTTAAATTATTCAATGGTTTTCTGGGATAAGGTATTTGACCAGGTCGCCCGGGACTACCCGGATATTAAAACAGACATGGCGCTGGTGGATGCCCTGACCATGTGGATGGTTAAAAATCCCGAGGCTTTTGATGTCATCGTGGCATCAAATTTGTTCGGAGATATCATTACGGACCTGGGCGCCATGCTTCAAGGCGGCATGGGGTTTGCCGCCGGGGCCAATATTAACCCGGAAAAAACATATCCCTCGATGTTCGAGCCGATTCACGGCTCGGCTCCTAAATATGCCGGCAAAGGCGTTGTTAACCCGATAGCCGCGATTGAGTCGATCCGAATGATGACGGAACATCTGGGTGAAACAGAAGCAAGCAAAGACATCGAGGCCGCCTTAAAGCATGTATTGCAAAATGGCGATGTCCAAACCCGCGATATGGGCGGCAGGCATTCCACTGCAGAAATGGGGACTGCCGTAAAAAAAGCATTATTAAGTCCCTAACCCGGACAGGCCGCGATAAATTGCCACGAAGGCACCAAGACACAAAGCGAAACCTATGGTTAATATTCATCTTTGCGTCTTTGTGTCTTGGTGGCGTAAACATTTTGCCAAATAAAGAGACGAAGGAGGTTGTCATGGGGAAAATACGCACACGCTATGGTGATGGGTCTCCTGTTGAACTAAGTGAAGGTGCTGTCATGCAGGATTTGGAGGAAGGGACCCAGGACGCAGCGCAACGTGGCAATATTCCCGTGCTTTCGAACGATGAATTGCAGCATCTTTTTGATATTTTCAGTTCACCGCACCGGTTCGTAGGCGTGGAGCCGGGCAAAGAAATCGTCCTTTCCTATGATGGAACGCCAATTAAGATGAGCCGCACCCAGGTCAATGTTGACCGGCTGCAGTGCCTTCAAATCTATGAAAAGCTCATGGGGGCCGATACCCTGGAATTGGGATATCCGGATTATAGCTTTAAACCGATTAAATCGATGGTAACCTACGAACAGCCCCTCTTGGAGCAGGTGCTTTCGGTGACCACCGCACCGGTATTTTATGGGGCCATGCCCAATTTAGGTTTGTACAGTCAACCTGACGGCCCCTTCCCCAATCCGGCCGAATTGCTTCCGCAGGGAAAAATCGACGAAGCCAGAGCTTCTTATGAAGCATCCGTTGAGTATGCGGTCAGAGACATTGTTTATGTCTCCAGCGCCCTGTATGAATCCGGGGCGGATGCCATCATCCTGGATACGGTTGGTGCCGCCGGTGATGCTGATTTTTTAGCCGCCTTAATGGCAACGGAGGTACTCAGAGAAAAATATCCTGGTATTTGCGTGGAGCTCGGTATGGCCGGGGAGTTCGTGCTGGGAATGCATGGAGAGATGACCTATAACGAAGAAAGACTGGCCGGGATGTACCCCCAGGACCAGGTCAAAGCAGCCGAAAAGGCGGGAGTCACCATTTTTGGGCCGGTGGTTAATACCAATACCAACGCGTCGACGCCCTGGAATGTTTCCAGGGCGATTACCTTCATGAAAGCCTGTTGCGAAGTCGCCACAATCCCCATTCATGTAAACATGGGTATGGGCGTTGGCGCGATGACCGTACATGATCACCCACCGCTGGATGTGGCATCGCGAGCCTCCAAAGCCATGGTTGAAATCTGTCGTCTGGACGGATTGTAGGTGGGTGTGGGTGACCCGTTTGGCATGGCCATTACGCACGCGGTTGCCTCGGGAATGGGCGGAATGAGAGCTGCCGGAGATCTGGTGGCTCGCATGCAAATTGCCAGGGGCATGAAAATCGATCAGGCGAAGAAATATGTGGCCGATAAACTCAAGGTTTCTGTGGCGGACTTAACGGATCCGATCATCATGAACGAAGTGCGCGAAGATCTTAAGCTGGGAGTGCTTCATCCGCATGCAGGATCTCCGAAATGTATGGAGGCCAAATTTAATATTGCCCGCTTGCTGGATATTGAAATCAATTGCGTCAATCGGTTTAAGGAGAAGGCTAACTTGTAATTTAGCTTGAACGCTAAATTACAAGTTAATTGACCCTGAGCCTTCATTGCGATAAGAAAAGATTGGGTATTGTCGCCATAATATAGAGCCGTCTTTGATTTCAGTAGGATGGATTTTAAAATAGACAGAATTTCTTAAATTTAGGCATCTTAGGCATTTTTTTCGCGGGGGGTGGATCGCTATGTGATCGTGTGGACTCTAAATCCACATAGGCGGGTGCAACTCCCGTACTCCCCGCCACAATGAGCGTTACCGCTCAAAGTCAGTTGTGGTTTGTCCGTAGTCCGTGGCTCTTTG
>JASFGZ010000097.1:0-11315 GCA_050123495.1 Desulfobacterales bacterium | reverse complement strand
ACAGAATTCCTTAACTTTAGTCACTTTAGATCACTTCTAACTTTAGTGCACTTTCCTTAATGCATTTTTAATCAAGATTCTAACGGTTTTGATGAAAACAATCACCATATAGAATCTTTTTAAACGACCCATCGGCACACTTCAAAATTAAAGCACCGGTATCGTCCACATCGACTGCCCTTCCCTTTAAGACCTCATGGGTCGTTACAACGCGAACATCTCGATTTAAGGTCACCGTATATTGTTTCCACTCTTCAATGATCCCATCAAAAGCGGTGGTTTGCATCCGATGTTCGAATGCTTCCAGATACCGGGAAAGAAGATCTTTTTTTGAAACCTCCCTGCCCAATACCCTTTTTAATGAAGTGGCTTCCGGCACGATCGTCGAAGGATCATTATTGACATTGATACCGACGCCGATATTGATAAAGGCAACCCGATCCGCCTCGGCCTCTAATTCTGAAAGCATGCCTGAAATCTTGCGTTCATCGACCAGGATGTCATTTGGCCATTTAACCCTGGCATCGATGCCAAAAACCTCATGCAATAATCCGGCAAGGGTTAGGGAAGCTAAAAAACTCACTCTGAAGCTTAAAACCGGCGGTATATCAGGGCGCAGCACCATCGTGAAATACAAACCGCCTTTTTCTGAAAACCATTCTCGTTGCAGTCGGCCCCGTCCGCCAATCTGGCGTCCGGCAATAACCGTCGTAAAATGCGGGCAATCTTTTCGGGCCAGATCTTTGGCCGCATCCATGGTGGAAGGCAGTTCCGGATAGTAGACAATTTTTGATTCCCGACCCGGAAACTCCCATGGGTAAGGCACATCCGGGGAATTATCGAGCCGGTAACCTTTGGCAGTGGCAATAATATCATATCCCAGCGCTTGAAGTTTTTGGATATGCTTCCAGATCGATACCCTTGAAATCCCAAGTTTGTCACTTAAGACCTGTCCTGAAACGATACCCGCTTTGTTTTTTAATATGTTAAGTATTTGGCCTTTCATCTCTCAACGATTCATTTATGTTAACCTATAGGATTGGAGAGGTTAACGAACTTGAATATGCGTGTCAATAAGAATGTTGGGGGGGCAGAAAACAGAGGGCAGATGTCAGAAGACAGCGGGCAGGTTACAGTGATTGCGGATTTCAGATTGCGGATTGCGGAATGTTGGGGCCTGCCAGAAGCCAGGAGCTGGAAGCCATTAATTCCGCAACCCGAAATCCACAATCTGCAATCAATCGGAGTTCATTTTTACTTCCATACCCCATTGTTTTAAATTTTGGGTGATGAATTCAACCACGCGTTGATGGGCGGCATGGCCGTTTCCGGTTACAGCTATGGGTTCGCCGAATTTAAAATAAAGCGGAAGATCGGGGTGGATCGGGCCGATGTCTTTTATCCAGCGACCGTTGCCGTGAAAATCGGTTTTTAAAGCAATCGGAACCACCGGAACCCCTGACGCACGCGCCAATTTTATGCCCAGTGTATTGAAGATTTTTTCATCGAACATCTTACTGCGGGTGGCCTGGGGAAAAATAACCACCGAGCATCCCTGGCGGATGCGCTGTTGGCCCTCATTGAGCACGATTTTCAAATCTTCACGGGGATTTTGCCGGTAAACGGCAATAAGATCCAACGCTTTCATGACCTGGCCGATGATGGGGTAGTTCAGTAATTCATTTTTGATAATAAAAGTGACATCGTTGAAAGTCAGGGTGATTGACGGAAGAATAATGGTTTCAAGAATGCTCATATGATTTGCAATATAGACCAAAGGGCCTTTATGCTGGCTGACGGCCGCCAAGCCCGATACATTCACACGACCGCCGGCTGATTCGATGGCCTTCAGACATGTTATGGAGGCTTTTAGCCATCTCTCGCTGGTTAACTTTCCCAGTGAGCCGTACAGACGCGCCATGACAAATGCCATCAAAATTCGGGCATAATATATAAACATTCGCCATCCCGGAAGGTGATTCGCTAGAAACAGTCGTCGCTCAGGGCTTTGATACCCGTATTCGGTTGTAATAATCTGCCGGAATTGATTCGTATCCATCTTTTAAATACAAAAGTGTCACATTGATATGCCGAAGCCAGATCGGGTCGGCCGTTTGTTCGGAAATGTCCCCCTCAGTGTTCGATAGATGGAAAATACTGGATGCATTCGGATAGCGTATATTATACTGTTTCTTGCTAACTTCGGCAGGGCGCTTTTAAGTAATTTAAACAATCCGGCTTGTCAAGATATTTCCAGGCCGTTATAACCGATCCAGCAACCTTTCATGGATGTTGTCAAACCTTCCGTTCGCTGGAAAGCTGTAACCTATTGAAATCATTACAATCGACTTTTTGAGGTTGCAGAAATTTTACCCCATTTTGCACCCTATACGCAACCATTTGCAAGGATTTGCAAAGTAGCAAAAAACTCCGATCATTTCGGTCGGGGTTTTTATTGCATTTTGATGAGATATGCAAATTCATAATACATAGTATTACATCAGAACATCTAACAAATTTTCAGCCCCGCCAAATTTCAGCATGAGGCACGAAGTCTATAACTTAAACGGTTGAAAAATATTGCAGATTTGTTTATCTATTTTTGTGCGTGCACGCATGATTTATTCTGCTTAATATAGAAATTAATTTTGAATTATCTAATCATCCAGATGTCAGAACACCATAGCAAAGGCGAAAAGCTTAGAAAATGCAGCTTTTTCAATTAACACAAAACATACTCTATAGCCGATTCGTTCTGGCCACGAATGTCTTATGGATAAGTTTAACCCTCCTGATTGTGCCTATTCTCATCAGTTGTGCAACTTCAGCAACGTCAACATCTTTTAAGCCCACTTCGATTAACGAGATTAAATTCCGAGATCGCTCCCGATCAAAACATGATGATGATGTTCGCGTAACGGTTGCCGTTCCGAGCACTGATGAAAATAAAGCGCTGTTCAGTGCAAATTTGGCCCTAAAAGAGATCCAACCGATCTGGGTCAAAGTGGAAAACCACAGCGATCGAACATATTATCTAATTTCAGCTGCAACCGATCCAAATTACTTTTCGCCCAATGAGACGGCCTATGCCGTCCATGGCGGCCTCAGTCGACCAGACCAAAAAAAAATGGAAAACTATTTCAGATCGATGATTTTCAGAAATCCCATTTTGCCTCACACGGCGGTTTCAGGCTTTATTTTTACAAATCTTGATGAAGGCGAAAAGGTGGTGCAAATCGACCTGATTGCTAATAAACAGATTAAATTTTTTACGTTCTTCGTTCAAATTCCAGGCATAAGGGTCGACTATCAAATGGTGGATTTCGACAGTCTATATTCAAAGGATGAGATTGTAGAATTAGATGAGGCCGAATTAAGAACGGCTCTCGAAAATTTGCCATGTTGCACCACGAATGAAGAGGGAACGGATTTTGGAGACCCGGTCAATCTGGTAATCATCGGAGATTTTTTGGATGTGGCGGCCACTTTCTCCCGCCGGGGATGGCTTCCGGCAGAAGAGACCTACTCGACAGCCATATGGAAAACCATAAAGTCTTTTCTTTTTGGAAAACGATATCGATATTCGCCCGTAAGTTCATTATACTTATACGGTCGCCACCAGGATTTGGCGCGCCAGAAACCGCGCCACAGTATCCACGAAAGAAACCACTTGCGCCTATGGTACAGCCCGATGCGGTTTGAAGGCAAACCGGTCTTTGTCGGTCAGATCAGCCGTGACATTGGTGTCCGATTTACCACAAAAACCTGGCCGCCGGTCACCCACAAAATTGATCCGGATATCGACGAAGCACGCCATGCGATCATCGAGGATTTGCTGTTCTCTCAGACCCTTGCCAAAGCCGGCTTTGTGAAAGGAGTGGGGCAAGCAACGCCTTACAGACCGAGGCAGAACCTGACCGGCGATCCATACTTTACCGATGGATTACGCATAGTGCTGATTCTCGATAAAGGGCCCATTTCCATGAATCAGATCGAAGGACTCGACTGGGAACATCCTCGGACGTTTCAAATATCAGACTAATGCGTAAACACAAACTTATATCAGGCGCAAAGTAATTTGGCTTGCAAGGTGATGGCAAGCGACTGAGCCCATACAAAAGGTTCCAATGAAGAAAAAGATGATCATTTCCGTAATTTTTTGTTTTATCAATGGATTAATGTTCAATGCCGCTCCGGCGATGCTTCAGGCTGAAACCTCATTTGTAACCATTGGATCCGGCGATTTCACCGGCGTCTATTTTCCAACTGGATTGACAATTGCAAAGATGATCAACAAAAAGCGCAGCCACTCCGGAATCCGGGCGACAGTCGAATCCACCCGCGGATCGGTTTTCAACCTCAATGCGATCATGGCCGGCTACCTGGAATTCGGCTTGGCACAATCCGACATACAATATCAGGCCGTCAAGGGACTGGCCGAATGGGCGAAAAAAGGCCCCCAAAAGGAACTGCGTGCCGTATTTAGTATCCACCATGAATCGGTGTGCCTGGTAGCCGCAGTTGATGCCGACATAAATACTCTAACAGATCTTAAAGGGAAAAAAGTCAATCTAGGTAACCCAGGCTCCGGCCAATACCAGAATGCCATCGATGCCCTGCAAACTGCGGGTATTAACCCGAAAAATGATATCGATGCAGAAAGAGTAAAAGCCGCCGAGGCACCGATTCTCCTCCAGGAAAACCGCATCGACGCGTTTTTCTGCACAGTGGGGCATCCAAGCGAAACGCTCCAGAATGCAACTACCGGCGATCGCAAGGTCCGTTTCATCCCGATTACCGGCCCTGCCATCGATCAAATGGTCGCTGATAAAAACTTTTACACCAAAACAAGAATTCCGGTCGCACAATTCTATCCGGATGCGCAAAATGCTGTCGATGTGAAAACTTTCGGTGTTATGGCTACCCTTTGTACTTCGTCCAATATTTCAGATCATGTTGTTTACACCATCACCAAAGAAGTATTTGATAATTTTGTAGAATTTAAAAGACAGCATCCGGCCCTTGGAGATTTAACAAAGGAAGACATGCTCAAAGGGCTTACCGCCCCTGTGCACCCTGGTGCAACAAAATATTTTAAGGAAGTCGGACTTATGCAATAGGCGGATTGCCTGTGGGGCATGGCCGGCAGTTGCGGGTCAAAGAATTTATGTAAACAGATGACCGGGAGAGGCAAAATGGCATCTCGGCCATTGAAGACAATGTTATTTTCAAGCATATTTGTACTGGCATTGGGTTGTTTGAGAACCGAAGATGAAAAATGTGAAGCTAAAGTTGTTGCTGCTACAAACGTTGCGCTGAGGAAAGAAATTTTATCCAATGATCAGGTAGAAACAATGCGTGAACCAATTAAGCCCCGCGAAGAATATAGATATAACCTCTTTGAAAATGTAGAGAGCGTTGAACAATAGTATTAGCGGGCAAACTCACCCCGTGTTAGTTTCACTTCTAAGGCTGTTAGGATCTTCATTGTGATATCGTCCTGTAAGGTAAACAGGTCTCTCAGCTCCCGGTCATAACGCTTAGCCCACCAGTGGTGGCCCACAATAGCATCGATCAGCTGTACAGTGATCCGTAACCGATCTTCCGCCTTCTGAACACTTCCTTCCAAGAAATACCGCACCCCCACCTCCTCACTCACCTGACGGATCTTCACAGGCTTTCCCTTATAGGTGAACGACGACTGGCGGGCAATCTTGAATATTTCTGGATCCTGGGAGAGGCCGGTGATGATGTTTTCGGTGATGCCATCTGCGATGTACTCCTGGTCCGAATCACCGCTCATATTCTCAAACGGAAGCACTGCAATGGATGGTTTATCGGGTAGCGGAAATGCCATCTTCTCAACAGAGGCTGGCTCTACTTTTTTTGATTGTTGAAGATAGATGTTCCAGCTAACCAATCCCCCTGCTACTATTACTAGAACTATAATAGCAGCCATCGCCGTTTTGCGTGAAAATCTACCCAAAAACCTTTTCTCGCCAATCACTTTGCCAGCAGCATCAGACTTCATCAAGACCCGATAAGCACCCACAGGCTTGGGTATATTTTTAACTGACTGTTCTCCCAGGTATTTATACTGTAGGGGTAGTTTGGTCTCGATTTGATCAAAAGCCGTCTTTGAAACGCATATACCCCCGGGATCTGCCATTGCCTCCAGCCGGGCCGCAATATTGACCCCATCACCGTAGATACGGTCTTCTTCATCAATGACGTCTCCGAGGTTTACGCCAATGCGAAACTGCATTCTGCGTGTATCCGGCAACTCTGCGTTTCCTGTCTGAATTTCATTTTGCACGGCAACAGCACATTGCACGGCATCGACCACGCTGGAAAATTCAGCAAGCACATTATCTCCGGGAGAATCCACAACCCGACCCCTACGCTGTTTGATCAGAGATGCAATAACTTCACGGTATCCTTTGCGCCCTTCGGACTGGTATTCGTATCGGCGAAAGAAAGGCTTTGAAATGGAGGGATGTAGATTTTGAAAAGCGACAGATTGAGGTCAGGTGTAGCTGTCGGCGTGGAAGGATCACAGGCACAAAAACAGACAAACGACGGCGGGTTGATATGAAACCCCACCTGACAGAAACCTTAAAAGAACTAAGAACTAAAAAGAAAAAACTGGTGCTTAAAAATGGTTGGCCAGTTCCGGAATGGGTATTTGCCAATAAGAAGGGTCATATTCTTAGCCGTGCTGCCTTTGAAAATGCTTTGAATCTATGCCTGAAAGAAGCGAAATTGCGAGTTATCCGAATCCACGATCTGAGACATACCTACGCAACGATCAGGTTAATGAGAGGCCATAATGTGGGTGATGTGAGCTATCAATTAGGTCACAGCAGCATAAAAGTGACCGATGACGTTTATGCTCACTGGATTCCAGGGCAGTTTAAATCCGAGATTGACGAGCTTGACCAGGTGCACCCAAACGCACCCCGTGCGCACCTGCAAATGTGACATGAAAATATTTATAATCTTTTCAGCAACCTTTCATGGATGTTGTCAAACCCTCCGTTGGACATAATCAAGATAAGATCCCCGGGTTTTGCTTGCCTGGCAAGAAATTCAATAATGGATTCGGTGTCTGCATAAAAATGAGCATCCTTACCGCGTTGCTTCAAATCAGCAACCAGCTGTTCGGAAGAAAATCGTTCGTTGAAGGGAATTTTTTCCAATAACGGCGGTTTGCGAATACAAATCAGATCGGCAAAATCAAAGCAGCCCGGATATACATTTTGAAAGACCTTGCGCATACTCGAGTTGGTCCGGGGTTCGAATACGGCAACCAGTCGATTCTGCGAATAAAATGCTTTAACTGCCTCAATGGTCTCACGAACAGCCGTTGGATGGTGGGCGAAATCATCCATAACAGTGATTTGGTTTTTTTGACCCCGGATTTGCTGGCGCCTTTTGATGCCTTCAAAGGTTTCCAGGGCTTCGCAAATCAATTCAACAGACACGCTTAAATGATGGGCAATGGCAATAACCGGGAGGATATTGAATAAATTATGCCGGCCGATCAGCTTCGTTTTAAATCTTCCGAACTGAATGCCGGACTTCAGCACGTCAAAGACGGTCCAGGGCGGATCGATAAAAACATCTCCCAGACACCAGTGGGAAGAATTGTCCTTCCCATATCGCTCAATACGGCAACCTGCTTTTGAAATGAGACTTATTGTATTTTTATCATCATCGTATACAAACAGCAGACTTGACCGATCCAGCCGGGATAAAAAGCTGCCAAACGTCAGTCGGACATGATTCAGGTCCCGGAAAATATCGGCATGGTCAAATTCCACGCTTGTCAAAACGCTCATTACAGGCTGATAGTGTAAAAACTTGGGACCTTTGTCAAAAAAAGCAGTATCGTACTCATCGCCCTCAACGACGATATAGTCTCCTGCGCCAAGCCGGTAGTTGCTGTCAAAGTTTTGCAATATTCCGCCGATCACAAATGACGGGTCCAACCCGGCTTTATAAAGCATCCAGGCTAAAATCGACGATGTTGTTGTTTTACCGTGAGTGCCGGCAATAATGAGCGTTTTTTTATCTGCCACTACAAACCGGTTCAAGGCCTGAGGCATGGAACAATAGGGAATCCCCATCTGACTCATTTTTTTAATTTCAGGATTCTCGCGGGTAACGGCATTGCCAACAATCACCAAATCCAGCCCGGGGGAGATATGTTCCGACTTGAAGCCGTCCATGATGCGAATGCCTCGATCCGCAAGAAAATGGCTCATGGGTGGATAGATTTTCTGATCTGAACCGGATATCTCAAAACCCTGTTCTTTGAGCATGCAAGCAAGTGCACCCATCCCTGTTCCGCAGATGGCGACTAAATGGATTTTACGCACCTGACCGGGTATTCGATTTTGGCTTTTAATCATGAATTGTCTGCGGGCCGACAGGCCCGAGTTTTTTTATTTAGCAGTGTAATGCAGGAGCCCCCCAGAATACAACCTCAGAAAAATTCAAAATATCGAAGCTGTTAGGTCGTAATCTGTTATTCGTTATCCGTTATTCGTTATTCGTTTACAAGGAATGACATCTAAATTTTATGTATCACCCATTAGCGGAATATAAAATGTGGTTGCCATTTATTTCTAATAACCATCAACCAATAACCAATAACGCCTAATTGAGCGTTTAGCGCTCAATTAGGGTTCTAGTTTTCTTCCAGAATTAACCTGAGATTTCGCGACAGGTTTTGCAGATTAAACGGCTTTTGAATAAATCCGTTGCAGCCACGATTTAAAATCTCGCTAGCCTGACCGTTAATACTGTATCCGCTTGAAAGCAGTACCTTGATGTCCGGTTTCATTTTCTTAATTCGATCAAACGTCTCACCGCCGCCCATTCTAGGCATAATCATATCCAGAATGATGACATCGATTTTATCATGATATTTCTGAAAAACCTCAATAGCCTCCTTTCCGTCTCTGGCGGTAAATACTTTATATCCCAACTTACTTAACATCCGATCACCGACATCAAGTATCATGGTCTCGTCATCGACCAGCAGCACGGTTTCTTTACCCTCGACAAATTCTTCTCTGACTTTTTCCTTACGGTGTACCCCTTTCCCCGAGGCGGGTAAATAAACTTCAAACCGCGTCCCCTTCCCCTTCTTGCTATAAACATTGATAAAACCTTCATGGTTTTTTACGATGCCATACACCGAGGCTAACCCGAGGCCGGTGCCCCGACCCATCTCTTTGGTCGTAAAAAATGGGTCGAAGATTCGCTGTTGAACTTCTTCACTCATGCCAATGCCGGTATCTTCAATGGTAATCTTCACATATTTACCCGCTTTTACGTAATATGGGTTATATTGATCCTTATCAACAATCATGTTTCCGGTCGATGTTATTAGCGTTCCTCCACCGGACATTGCCTGTAAGGCATTCAAATAAAGGTTCATTAACACCTGTTCGATCTGTCCGCGATCAACCTCGACGTTCCAAAGATCCGGCGCATATTTATCCTGAAAAATTACTTCCTTGTTGGTACGGCTGAACATAAGGTTCTGCTCTTTCAGCAAATCATTGATATTGAGCAGAGAGATTTCATATTTCCCTCCCCTGGCAAATCCTAAAAGCTGTTTGGTCAGATCCACACCGTTTTGAATGTATTGCTCAATTTTCTTTAGATTTTTTAACAGGGGTGAGCCGGATTCGAGGTCCAGAAGGGACAATGAAATATTGCCCTGAATACCCATGAGTAAGTTGTTAAAATCGTGTGCGATTCCGCCGGCCAAGGTACCGATGGCCTCCATTTTTTGAGCCTGACGCAGCTGTTTCTCCAATCTTATTTCATGGCTAACATCGCGCTGCAGACTGACATAATTGGTGATTTCCCCTGTTTTGTTTTTTATGGGAGAGACGGTGGCTTCGGTTTCGTATAACGAATTATCCTTGCGTTTGTTGACAATCCGTCCCTGCCAAATTTCTCCGCGCTGTAAGGTGTCGATAATCGAGCTTAAAAACGTTTTGGAGTGCTGGCCGCTATCCATAAGCTCTATATTATGGCCAATGACTTCATGGCGCGAGTAACCGGTGATTTTTTCAAAAGCCGGATTGACATATTCGATAATCCCTTCAGGGTTGGTGACGATAATCGACTCCGCCGCATGCTCAACGGCAGTTACCAGACGCGCCTGCTCATCAACGGCCAGCTTGAGATCAGAAATATCAACCGCAAAGACAACCAAACCATCATCATCGCTATCAGGATTCAAGGGTGCCGCATTGACCTGGACTGGAAATGTCGGTCCTGCTTTTGTTTTACCTGTTGTTTCAAAACTGATTGCGCTCCTGCCATCCAGGCATCGATCTATCAAAACCCGGTGCTCATCGGCCAGATCAAATAATTTCTCTAAAGAACATCCGATCACTTCCGATGGACTATGGCCACTTAACCGCGAGGTGGCCGGGTTGGCATATACAATCCGCCCCTGGGCATCGATAGCAATAGCGAAACCTTCAAAAAGATCGAGCATGCGGGAAATCAATGAGAGTTGGCTGACATGTGGGTAATGCGGGCTTCCGGTATCGGGATTTGGATCGGGGGTTAAATTTGCCATAGCTTCGTTCGGCTCCGTTTCGACATCGTTTGATCCTGCCCGTGGCACGGGGCAGCCTGATTTAAACAGGCCGCACCCTTCAGCGGCAGTTCCTTCACCCCAAACTTAAAAACAGTGCACAAAAGCACTACGACTTACGGTGTGGCTTTACACTCTTTAAAAAAATCCCCCCAATCGATTCTCAGATTGTTTATATTATGACAAATATTTACATAGAAATCAATATATTTGACTATGCTCCATCAATATTTCCATCAGGAAGATCAGTTCAAACGGCAGGCGGGCTTAAGCGCTGAAAGAGGAAGACTTAATTATCGTCATGGTGTCGTTAGACAGTGGCCGATCCCATTTCGCATTTATTAAATATTCATTAAACAACTGCCTGTGGACGCCTACGATGCTGCCGTATTGATCAATCTCTAATTCGGCAGAAACCTGTGGCAACCTATATTTTAATCGCAGCTGGCAGCCAAGCAGCAACTCGGCTGATTGGGGTGATGTGTTCATAATAAACGATACCCCGCTGGCGGAGATATCAGAAAGCTCTCCTTTGAAAACCTTACCTGCAATCTTATCGACGATTTGAACCGCAGCATCGCCTGAGATCGCATAGCGGTAATGCTCTCTGCGCTCGAATTTCTTTTTTCCCAGCAAATCTTTGATTGGTTCCAATTTAAGACAATAATCCTGGAGTTTGTTTTTCAGG
>JASFGZ010000096.1:0-11335 GCA_050123495.1 Desulfobacterales bacterium | reverse complement strand
CATGCTCATCACTGAGCAGATATGCAGTCACCATGCCTGCGATGCCGGTTCCGATGACAGCGATTCGCATTTGAATTTCTCCTCAATGCTTTAGCGAAACATTCACGTTCTTATCGGGGTCAAGGGGTCCCGGCGACCACTCGATTTTGTTCTCGCAAACCCTCCGGCAATCCCCGCAGATCCCGGACAATGCCCAGCCAACTCAGGAGCTTGAGCAAATAATAGGTAATATCAATCTCCCACCAGTAAAATCCCTGGCGCGCGGAAATCGCATAATGATGGTGATTGTTGTGCCACCCCTCGCCCAAGGTAATCAGCGCTAAAATCGCATTGTTGCGACTGGTATCCGGCGTATCATAGCGCCGGCTGCCGATCATGTGATCAAAAGAGTTGATGGTCACCGTTCCGTGAAAAAGCACAACCGAAGAAATAAAAAACCCCCAGATCAGCAGCTGCGGACCGCTGGTCCCCAAACCGGGTGCATAGTCCTGCAGTAAATTTCCCCCCACAAATAAACTAACGGCCAGTAGAACCGGAATGACAGTGTCGAAGCGATTTATCCAGCGCAGCTCGGGATATTTGGCCCAATCTTTCACATATTGCATTTTGGTCGGAAAATTCGCGGACGACGTTAGCCACCCGATGTGGCTCCAGATAAATCCGTGCCGGCTGGGTGAATGGATATCTTTTTCGGTGTCGGCGAAGCGGTGGTGGTGGCGATGATGCGCTGCCCACCACAACGGGCCGCGCTGAACCGAGGAGTTGCCGATGACAGCAAAGATAAATTGCCAGAAACGATTGGTGTTAAACGCTCTATGAGAGAAATAACGATGGTAGAATCCGGTAATGCCAAACATCCGAATAAAATAAAGCCCGGCTGCCGTCAAAACGGCAAACCAGCTCCACCCCACCCATATGACCCCCAAACACATCAGGTGCAAAATCACAAATGGAATGATCCGAAACCAGTCGACTTTCTTGATAGCGGCGTCGGGTATTTGATCAGCAGAGGCATCCGCATCAAACCAGCGCCAGAGCGACAGCAGAAAAATGGATTTTTTGGAGGTTTTCCCCACTTTTTTCATTGAGCAAACTTATTTGAAAATAGGGCGTTCAGTTTAGCCCAGATATCCCCGATGGTTTTTTGGCCCGCAAGATCACCCCCTCTTCCTTAATGGATTTTCTCGACAAATTCAATAACATTATGGGTTCATCGTCGATTATAGACTTCTATAAGCGATCGAGGTTGGAGGGCAACCAATAGAAGGAAATCGAGTCGTCCAGTACGGCCGGAATGCCCTCATGAATGGTCGGAAACTTCGGTTCTAAAACGATCGTTTGGCGCATCGTACCGGGTACAACCGGCAAGCGCAAATTCCAGCAAGAAATGGCGCCGCTGGGATAGGGATTCGCCTGGGCGGTGAGCCCGAAGAGCACATCTAAAATACGGGTGCCCATATAAGAAATCGTTCGTGGAATATGCGTCACGCGCAGCCGCGGATAATAGGTTTGCACCGTCTCAAAATATTCATTCCAGGTACAGGATAGCTCATCGGCCACTACCCAGATCCCCGGCCGACCGTTTTCAGCAGCATGGATAAGGGCACGAGCCGCGTCATAGACATGGATATGGGCAAAGGGATTATCGCCTTTTCCCGGGAAAAAGACCTTGCCGTGCCGAACCTGGTCAAACAACAGGCTGTGAGCACCGTAAACGTGCGGCAGGCGCAAGGATACAAAGCAGATGCCGGCCTTGGCCGCCATCTCTACCAGGTGTTGTTCGGCTTCAAGCTTGGCCTTTCCATAACCGGAAATGGGCGAAGCGCCCGTTTTTTGATCGATCGGTTTGTCGGTATCTCCGTAGACCAGCAAACTGCCGCCAAATACAAAGTTTGTGACCCCCGCTTTGATGGCCGCCTGCATGAGATTCATCGAACCTTTGACAATGGATGGATACAGCCGCGGGTAGGGCTCAAAAGCAGCTCGAGCCCCCAGATGGATGATGGTATCCATCCCTTTTAGAATGCGGTCCAGGCTTTTGGGACTGCGGATATCGGCCTGCATAATTTCGGCTTCCAGATTCCTGAGCATCAGGCCGCGCACGGGTCGACGGACCATCAGCCTGGGGCGCACGCCCCGCTCTGCCAACTGCCGGGAGACTTCGATGCCGATAAATCCGGTGGCTCCGGTAACCAAAACTTTTTTCACCATCGGAATTCCCTTTATCTAAATTTTCTCAAAGCGCTCATGCCCCCATCGATGTGAATAATCTGACCGGTCAGCCAGGTACTGGCATCCGAGAGTAAATGGACGGCCAAACCGGCAATTTCCTGGGGTGTTCCGATCCGTTTTAAGGGATGACGATCCGCCGATGCCTGACGTTTTTCTTCGCTCGACAATAAGTTTTGGGCCAGGGGCGTATCGGTCAGAGAAGGGGCGATGGCGTTAAATCGAATCCGGGGCGCAAATTCAGCGGCCAGTGACCGCGTAAGTCCCTCCACAGCCGCTTTGGCGCCGGCGACGGAGGCATGAAATGGCATGCCGGTTTTGACGGCCACTGTGCTAAACAGCACAACAGACGCCCCTGTCTTTGATTTTTTTAAACGGGTCAAGCAGGCTCGAATGGTCTTCACCGCACCCAGAAAATTGACCTGCAAATCTTCTAAAAAGTCATCGATTGTCAGACGCTGAAAGGGTAGCAACCGGATGGTCCCCGGACAGTAAACTATTCCATTCAACACTTCCGGTAGTTCTTCCAGATTGAGAGTGTCCGCTTTCACATCCAGAGTAAAATGATGCACGCCGTCGAGGCCGGCCAATTGATCATGGGTTCGTGATCCCACGAAGATTTGGTTGCCTTTTTCATGAAGCGCTTTAACGATTTCCAGACCAATGCCGGAACTGCCACCCGCAATAAAAAAATTTTTCGTGTCCATGTTTAGCTCTCCTCAAGTTGTCGCTTTTTTCACGATTTATTCATCGCCGGATATCTTCGGTGACGGTAAATCGGTTCTCTGTATCGAAAATTGAAAATCACTGATTTTTTTGCCGCATTTCATTTTGGCGCATCGGCATCGAATCGATCAGGTCAAAAATCTCCCTTAAGTTGCCCTTTTCATGGCGTTTCAGTTTTATGCCGCCATCTTTGCCCACCAGGATGAGGCTGAATGTATTCGGGGGCACACGGAAGCGATCGCGAAGCGCATCGGCCCCCTCGGGATCTATCGGTGCGGTATTCATGCGAGAGGGGTCCCGTTCAAGCACTTCAAAAACCACCAGATCACGATCTTGCACTTCAGTTTTTTGAGCGATAATTTCGGTCTGTAAATCCTTAAAAGGCGGATTTTTGCGATCCGGGGCAAATAGAAAAAGCAGTCGGTTTTTCCACTGGAACTGTGTTAAATCCATTGGCATGGCCTCCTTGGGGGCAAATATGGCGAAAACGATAAAAATGAAAAATATGGCCGCAGATACTTTCATAACTTAATTTAAACCTCTCGATGAATGAATTCTGTTTGCAAATTATGATTTACTGCGCATTATTATCTATACGATAAATCAATGCACTCCATTGTAAAGTCCTTTTTAAGACCGTAACTAATACTGCAAAGATTCGAGCGCTCACATATGTCAATGAACCGCATCACCATCGGATTTTCAATCCATCGCCCGGAACTGGTTCCGATGACTGCTGATTTAATGCAGCGCCACGAGGTCATTTTTCTGGAAGAGCCGCCGGCCCCCGGATTACACGGAATGCTTGAAGGGACGTTGTCAATTGATGACTACTTACGACCAGCCGAGGTTGAGTATCCTGAATTTAGCCGCGGCATGTGCCGCTTGTTGCGTAAACTGTATTTGAACGGAAAGAAAATCATTCAAGTGGAGCCGTTTTTACAAAATCTTCTGGCGATTCATACCTTTTTTGCAGGGGGCCATCGCCCAAAAGAATTAAAGCCGGGATCGGTTCGGTATCAGGTATATTCAGCCGAGCGAGATGCCACTCGAGCTTTGTTAGCTTACTATCAGACGGTGATCAATGGCTCATTCAGGGCCGCAATACAGACCATCATTCAGTTTGCGCGCTCTGATGCGGCCCGATTTCGATTGCGTGACGCTCTGCGGGCCCGGGCGTTGGCCGCTCATTTGAAAATATGGCCATCGGCATATATCGAAGCCGGTGCGATTCATTTTTGGTTGTATCATTTGCTCAGACAAACGATGCCGAAAAAGGTTCAACTCAAACCCGTATGGCTCGCCCATGAGGCGCTGAAAACCCTTGGCGTGAATGGTCATCTGCTCGGACCCGGTGATCAGTTGACCCTCATATATATATTTCATCCAAACGTCAGGGGAACCTTAAAAGAAGAGTTGCTTGCCGCCCGGTCATTGATCTATACAAAACTGATTGAAAAAGAAGAAGTGACGGGCGGTCTGGAAACCTTTCCGCATGTTCGCAACGAGTGCGCGTGCATTCGGAAGGTCAAGCTGCTGACATTGGATGATTGCAAACGACTGTTTCCGCTGATCCGTCGCGCTAAAACAGCACAAGCCCGGCAGCTTGTGGACGATTACCTGGCACGCATAAAAAACCTGCCTCGGCAAAGCATAAGCACGCAATCATTTTAATGGCAGGCTAAAGGAGAATCGTGTTGAAATGAAACCGATAGCGTTTAATTCTCAAAAAGATCTACCGCCGGTTGTATTTGACACCAAAATCTGCCTTTTGGCAGCCGAAATAAAACGGCTGGGTATCAAATGGCAACCGCATGTGGGATGCTTTGTATGGGATCCGGATAAACATATCAAAGCCGACTCTCCGTTTCCTCACAGAATATATTTTATCCTGAGCCTGCCGAGGTTTATTGATATTCTCGGCAGCATCGAAGCAATTGCTGAAAAGCTTGTATGGCTGCCGACCTGGCATCAGGCCCGGCTCTTGTGTCAACGGCTGGGTGTGGCCGACCAGGCCGTGGCAAATATCTGGCAAGACCAACCATGCCTCTCAGCCGGTGAAGAATTGCGGCAAATCTATACGCTTCTCCTTGGGGCGCTCAAAGCATAAATTCCCCTAAGGCAGGAATGCAGATAGCTGCACAGATGCAGTCTGCCTGGAGGTTCAAATGAAATTTACAGATGTTGATGTTGTCGTCGTCGGTGCCGGCCTTTCAGGGTTGTCCTGTGCAAGACACTTGATGCAGAATAACGTGTCGTTTATCGTCCTTGAAGCAGATCAGCGAATCGGTGGACGCATGAAAACCGATGTGGTTGACGGATTTTTATTAAATCATGGATTTCAGGTATTGCAAACCGCATACCCAGAGGCCCGTCGTCAGCTAGACTACCGTCGCCTCGAGTTGAAACCTTTTGCCCCCGGAGCAATCATCCGGGTAGCAGGCAAGTTTCAGCGTGTCTCTGATCCGAAACGTCGTCCCCAGGACCTGTGGAGCTCGCTAACAGCGCCGATCGGCACTTTTGCAGACCGTCTGCGAATGATTCGAATGGCTTTAGGGGTACGCCGTGGAAGCGTTTCAAACCTATTTCAGGGCCCGGATATGACGACGCTTGAATTTTTGCAGGCCCAGGGGATTTCCGAAAAAATGATTCAGAGATTTTTTAAACCGTTTTTCGGGGGCGTATGCCTCGATCCTGAGATTCAGGCATCAAGCCGCGTGTTCAGATATGTACTGCGTGTCTTCGCCGAAGGAGATGTTGCGCTACCCGGCCAGGGCATGCGGGCTATTGCGAATCAACTCGCCGAGGATATCCCTGAAGACGCCATCAGAACCGGGGCCAGGGTGGAATCCATTCAGGCCGGCGATGCTGTTCTGACAACCGGCCAATCGATCAAAAGCCGGGCCGTTGTCTTGGCCACCGAAGGGCCGGAGACAGCGCGTTTGCTGGGAAAATCCGTATCGATTGTCTCCCATGGTGAATTATGTTTATATTTTGCAGCCAAAGAAGCGCCGATCAGTGCCCCCTATCTGATCCTCAACGGCGAGGGAATCGGAGTGATCAACAGCCTGACCGTACCCAGCATCGTCGCAACTTCATATGCGCCGGTCGGGCAAGCGTTGATCTCCGTCGTACTGCTGGGGCAATTAGGGTTGGACAACAGGACCGCTGAATCGGCGGTGCGAAAAGAGCTGACCGGTTGGTTTGGTTCAGCGGTCGATGATTGGCGTCACTTGAAAACCTATCGCATCTTGCATGCCTTACCGGAACAATTACCGCCGATGCCGGATCCTACAGCTGCGGTAAGCCTGATTAAGCCGGGCATCTTCGCCTGCGGAGAATACGGCAGTGTGCCGGGCATTCAGTGGGCCCTGCTTTCCGGCAGGCATGCGGCCGAAGCGGTAGTTAAAGAGCTTGGCAAAAGCTAGATGACATATCTGGATAAATTTCAGCCGCACCTTGTAATTCTTTGCCGAAAACACGACACGAATTAGGCAAAATATCGGGCGGGGGCTCAACAAGTCCATTGATCGATCGACGCGGAAATTTTTCGACACCACCGGACGCCCCCATTACCGCCCCGCGCGAGCGGCATTGTCTCCACCAAGGGAGGATGGCGCGGTGCCAGGTAGTTCGTCACCCGGTCATAATCCGCATTAACTGTTATCTTGCTTTAAAAGATTATCTATTGCAAAATTGCAGATGTGTATAATATTTACATCAGTTTTCGTGTAAAAATCATTATCAACCCACATGAAAGGAGAAGGCACATGGATGTTCAAGATTATTGCAAGAGTATGGAAACCGAAATGACCGCATGGAAGGCGAAGCTATATGATGTCATGCGCAAGTTGGACAAATTGGGCTCGGCCGAAAAAGAGAAGGTATTGCCCAATATCGAAGATCTTCACATATTTCTTGAGGAAATGTCGGACAGGGTGGAGAAATTGAAAACCGAATGCCCCTCTGATTGGAGCCCGATCAAAAATGAGATCGAAGAAGGCAGTGTCGATATGCGGGGCAAGTATGAAGAAACGATGGAGTATATCGGCAAATACTCACCGGTTTCGATTCCGGGGTAAACTATCAGCGTCCCGGCTTTTCGATCCGGATTTGAAAAACAGCGTAATGGGAATTTCATAACGCTGCCAGAGCCAATTCTTACTCGAATAACAAGCGCGGATAATCAAATATCCGCGCTTATTTTTCCAAGCGGGGACCAAATTTTGAACTGCCAGGTCAACATTTAGATCGTGGCTTTTTTTTCTCATGAGTTTATTTGCCATTGACTCATACGATCTGGACAACAATGGCATGCTCCCGGACGCCGTTATTCCCATAACCCAACACGTTCCAGCGGGCCGTCTCGGGCTGCTGTCGCCCCCGGGTATCCGTTGCGCGGGCCATTATCGCGAATTCGCCTGTCTGCCGAGCATCCCACAAATATTCCCAATGTCGCCAGGCATAGGCTTCTTGCGGGCCGATCAATCTTGCCGGCCGCCACGTTCGACCGTCATCAACCGATACGTCGACACTCTGAATACCGGTTTCGCCGCCATACGCGGCACCGCGAATCGGCACGATCCCCACCGGGAGGGTTTCAGCGTTTCCCGGCTCAACAATAATTGATTTGATGATGATCCCTTTAACCACCTGTCCCGATTTTGGATCTTCGCCTTTCTGAAAGACCCGGTATACTTTGTCCATAAAAAAACCTTCATGCGGTTGATCAAGCACCCTGATTTTGTGAAGCCACTTGACACAATTGGCGCCCGTCCAACCCAGGGCCAGCGCTCGCAGAGGGTAGCCGTGTTTGAGCGGTAGGGGTTGTCCATTCATTTCGTAGGCGAGCAAGGTGGAATCTATGGCCTTTTCCAGGGGAATGCTGCGGATAAATTTTATGCCGGCCGATCCAAGAGGTTTATCCAAGCCTTCAAAGCTGACATGTCGCGCACCTTTTCGAAGTTCGGCCTTATCAAGCAAATCTCTAAGCCAGATGCCGCCCCAGATCGCATTTCCCACACCACCAATCGTCCAGGGGTTGCCGGAAGCTTTCTCTTCGAGCAAAGAGCGACTGTTGCCGGAGCATTCCAGGGTGTTGGCAATTTCAATTTTCGGCATGCGCCGGATATCCTCAAAGGTCAGGACAAGGTTGTGTTTCACCAGACCCTCGATGCTCAGCTTCCACGATGAACGCTTGACCGGTTTTTGCATAATCTGTCCCTGATTGCGCTTAAAAAATACCGCGTTGTCGGTCGTCCAGGTGCGCAACGATTCGATCGGTGTTTCAGCATTGAGGGGTTTTTCCGTCATGACACGCATTTTTTTCTTCATAGCGGTACCTCCCAAATTCTCGCCTGTTAGAATACTAACCTGATCCATAGTCCAAGTGATAAGGGAAAGTCAATCTCGTTTAGCCATATTCGCGGCAGATAACGTGATCGCCAAGTTGAAAGAAAAATAGATGAATGAAACGGCATTATGACGCCTATCGGGTCGACGCATTTTCAGCTGTTGCTTTTCATCTTGACCTGCTTCAAATCATCAACCAGATGGTTTGCAATCCTGGCAGTTGATCGCACAATTCCATGTGCCATACTGGCGTCGATTATCTGACCTCTTGTCATGGCACCAACAGCATAAAGCGCATCTGATTGAGTTGTTAATTTCTCAGACGCCTGGCGAATCACATGATGGGTCTTTGGATCTATCAATATGCTCCCGGTTCTGTATGTCTGAAATTCTGTTTTCAGCTGGTTGGCTGGCAGTCGGCTTTGTATATCTTTTGGTTGTGCGTGCTGGGTTTCCTCTATTTGAACGATGCCCCGTTTGAGCAGATTTTTTGTTAACGGTGAGGGATTCGTCTGAATAGATCTTGCCTGCCCGCGCGCATTGACCACATACCTGTAAGCATCTTTTTTTACACCTCCGTTATGATCCTTGTATATAAATTCGTAGCTGTCTTTTGAATCATTTTTGATCAATTTATAATCTGTTCCCAGTTTAAAAACCCCGACGATTCCGGACTTCATGAGAGCCAGCATTTTTTTAGCATTGATCTTTGGCTGGGTTGCCGCATGCGTAAAAAAGATCGAGGTGTACTCTTTATCGAAATGCTTTCTATCTGCTAACATTAAACTCAGGTAAATCTCTCTGACCATATCAAAGGACTGGTGCAGGACGGTTTGCCAGATCAGTTCGCCATCAGGCCCATCGCCATTTATGGCATCTTTCAGATATTGCTGCAGGAGATCTGCGGGCGGTCGTGTCGGATTTATAACCGCTTCCCAGTTAATTCGGTATCCATATGCAGCTTGCAGTTCTAGATCTAGTAACTGAAATACAGCTTCAAGCGTCAAATACCCCTGATTTTTAACGAGCAGGCTTTCGACTTTTTCTCGGGTCAGAAACCTGTTCCGGTACTTACCCATTTTGCCCCTGACTTTCGGCAACAGCCCTCTTCTGGAGTAGAGCGCAAACCGTCTTGGATTTGCGGGGGGTACATATGCCAGTTTATCAGAACCAGCGCGAACAAAATGACCATCTGAAGTGAGCGTCAATACAACTTCTATAGCACTCAAACTTGTTCCAATGACAGCGACCTTTTCGCCCTCCGGAATCTTTTGGAGCAAATTTTGCGCAGGCCAAGGTGAGGGAAAGTAGTTATCCTTTTCCCTGGTTTCAAACCAATGCCCCGTTGCAAGCAATACGCGGTCTGCAATACATGAAAAAATTGATCCGGATGAAAGGTCCTTCACGGTGATTTCTATTTTGTCGCGCCGCTCCTCTAAATCGATAACCTCAGTCCGCGAATAGAGCTCCACCACAAGCCCAAGCGCTTGCGCTTTTTGGTGTGCCTCTTGAAATCTTTCTTTTAGATATTCACCCATTATCGCGCGTGGGTAGTGATTGCATTGATCACGGTTTTCGAAGGTATCATCCATGCGTGCAAAAAGCGCTTTGAATTTATCTTGATTAAGGTTCACCCAGTCCTGGAAATCTTCAGAATTTCCCAACAGGATGCCCATGTCCCTGGCACACATGTTCGTAATATGAAACGGCATTACATTTCTATCACAATGGGGAAAGCCGGGTCCGAAGGTTTCTTGCTTTTCAAATATCTGGATTTTAACTTTAGAGGGGTTCAACAAGCCCAGATCAATTTCTTGCCGCACTTTTTCTACGAACTGATAAAGCATAGCGGTTCCGGTAAGACCACCGCCAACAATTGCAAAATTGAAGCTCATTTGACCCTTAATCCTTGCCGCATATTCTTGGTCATCGCATTCATATCATTTGATTCGGTTTCAACATGTATTAAAAAATCTCAAAACTTTTAATACACAAAAGACCTACAAATTTCAAATACCTTGAAACAACCATGAATCGTATTATGTTAGGGCACAGCACACCACCTTCTAAAATTGGCGGAAATCACCTAAAAATAATTTTTAGCAAACCGCAAACAGGAGATGAAAATGAAAAGAACTCTCTGTGGATGTTGTTTGATGGTATTCCTGTTGATGAGCGCAGCCGCATATCCGGATTTATCTGAGCTTGAAGTTGTCGATCGTGTCGATCTCAATCGATACCTGGGTAAATGGTATGAAATCGCCAGCTATCCTGCTTGGTTCCAGAAGGGCTGTACGGCATCAACAGCAGAATACACCATGCGCTCCGATGGTAAAATTAAAATTATGAATCGCTGTCATAAAGATCATCTGGATGGACCGCTAAAGGAGTCGGTGGGCAAAGCCGAGGTTGTCGACGATCAAACAAATGCCAAGCTGAAGGTCTGGTTTTTCTGGCCCTTCAAGGGGAACTATTGGATCATCGATCTCGATCATGATTACCGGTGGGCCGTGGTGGGTGAGCCGAAACGAAAATATCTTTGGATCCTCAGCCGTACTCCGACAATTGACAAGACACTATACCAAACTATTTTATCACGCCTGCCGGCAAAAGGTTATGATTCTTCTAAGCTCAGACCAACGCCTCAAAAATCAAAATCGGGGTTTAATTGAATCATGTCGCATCAGCCGTCAAGGTCTCCTCTCTTTCAGTTGGCCCTGCCTCGGCACGATGGATTCAAAAAGGCGGCCATATGCTGTTTTAATCGGGCCATACCGTATCATTCTCTAAAAAGCCTTGCGGATGCCATATGAAATCTGTATTTTTCAAGGTAAGTTTAGGGAAACGCTCAGCTTTAAAATTGTGCCATATTTTACTCTGAAAAAATGGAGCAAAAAATGTATTCACCTGTAAAAAGGCTTTGCAGTCTGCCAATTCATGTTCTGGTAATTGTTCTATTACTCAATTTTTGTTTGCCAATCTGGGCACAACGTGTTGAATTTAATTCGGAAAAAGTTGAGATCGCCGC